>JACCZI010000171.1 GCA_013696015.1 Nocardioidaceae bacterium | reverse complement strand
CTCATCGAGCAGGAGCTGGGCAACCTGCTGCCGTTCGACAAGCCGCTGGCGACGATGCTCACCATGTGCGAGGTCGACCCGCAGGACGCGGCGTTCGCGGACCCGAGCAAGTTCGTCGGGCCGGTCTACGCCGAGCAGGAGGCGCACGACCTGGCGCAGCGCCACGGGTGGACGGTGAAGCCCGACGGCGAGCACTGGCGCCGGGTCGTGCCCTCCCCGTTGCCGCTGCGGGTCTTCCAGCTACGACCCGTCCGGTGGCTGGTCGAGCAGGGATGCGTGGTGATCTGCGCCGGCGGCGGCGGTATCCCGACCATGTACAAGCCGGGCACGACGACGCTGGTGGGTGTGGAGGCCGTCATCGACAAGGACCGGGCGAGCGCGGTGCTGGCGCGCGAGCTCGAGGCCGACGTGCTCGTGATCGCCACCGATGTCGACGGGTTGTACTTCGACTGGAACACCCCCTCGCAACGCCTCGTCGACGCGGCGCATCCCGACCATCTCTCACGGCTGGAGTTCGCCGGCGGCTCGATGGGACCGAAGGTCAGCGCGGCCGTGGAGTTCGCCCGGCTGACCGGCCAGGAGGCCGTCATCGGTGCGCTCACCGACCTCACCGGGCTCCTCGACGGCACGTCGGGCACGCGGATCTCAACCGCCTTCGACGGCCTCACTTTCCACTGAGGCGCCTGCCGACACCCGTGAAGATCCCCTAGCCACGATCCGAGACTTATGCCGCCTGCCCTCATGCCGGCCTACCCTTCCCGGGTGGGCGAGCCGCCGCGACGTGTCCTGGACGCCTTCGGAGCCGTGGGCGTCCCCGAGCCCCTCCCGGGCGGCGCAGGACGGTCGATTCGAGTCGCGAACGCCGTCTACAAGCAGGTCGATGACGAAGCCGAGGCGCAGTGGGCGGCTGAGGTCCTCGACACGATTGACGAGAACGGCTTTCGCCTGGCGCGCCCACTGCGCGCGGCCGACGGCGCTTTCGTGGTGGCCGGGTGGACGGCGTCCCGCTGGGTGTCAGGCGAGGACTCAGCGCCACGGTGGGCGCAGTTGCTGGCCGCTTCCCGCGCCTTCCACGCGGCCGTCGCCGGCCTGCCTCGGCCGGCTTTCCTCGATGGGCGGACGCACCGGTGGGCTCGCGCCGACCGGGTGGCCTGGGGCGAGGCAGCCGGGCGGGTGGTGCCGGAACTGATGCCGCTGCTGCGGCGGCTGGAGGCGCTACGAGCACCCGTCACGATCCCGGCGCAGGTCGTGCACGGCGACCTCAGCGGCAACCTGCTCTACCACCCGGTACTGGCGCCGGCGATCTTGGACTTCTCTCCCTACTACCGGCCGGTGGCGTACGCCGAGGCGGTGGCCGTGGTCGACGGGCTGCTGTGGTACGACGCCGATCCGAGGCTTGTCGACGCCGTCGGCGGTGACCAACCCACTCAGATGCTCGTGCGCGCCGCGATCTTCCGTCTTGTCGCCGCGAGCGAACGAGCCCGCGAGCACGAAGTCGGCGGCGGCGAAGACGTGACAGCGCTCGAAAGCCTGGTCACGGTGCTTGAGCAGGCGTCATAAGTCTCGGATCGTCGCAGGGTTGCGCCGGTGTGTGGTCGGCACCGACGATGAGCGCGTGGCAGAGCACCCGTACGACTACGACCTGCTCGTCGTGGGCAGTGGACCCGGCGGCCAGAAGGCAGCCATCGCGGCCGCGAAGCTCGATTCCAAGGTGGCAATTGTCGACCGGCGCGCGATGGTCGGCGGGGTGTGCATCAACACCGGGACGATCCCGAGCAAGACGCTGCGCGAGGCGATCCTCTACCTGACCGGGCTGTCGCAACGCGACATGTACGGCGCCAGCTACCGGGTCAAGGCCGACATCACGATCGCCGACCTGACGGCTCGTACGCAGCACGTCATCGGACGCGAGATCGAGGTCGTCCGCAGCCAGCTGCAGCGCAACCACGTCGACCTCCTGATCGGCACGGCGTCGTTCGTCGACCCGCATACGCTCGACATCGTCGGCGGGGACCACATGACGGTGTCGGCCGACCAGATCGTGCTCGCCCCCGGCACCTGCCCTGCTCGGCCGCCGCACGTAGAGTTCGACGAGCAGCATGTCGTCGACTCCGACGGGATCCTCGAGCTCAACCGCATCCCGTCGACGATGGTCGTGGTCGGCGCCGGCGTCATCGGCATCGAGTACGCGTCGATGTTCGCCGCACTCGGCACCCGCGTCACCGTCGTCGACCAGCGTCCAGTGATGCTGGAGTTCTGCGACGACGAAATCGTGGAGTCGTTGCGCTTCCACCTGCGTGACCTCGCGGTCTCGTTCCGCTTCGGTGAGCAGGTCGAGAAGGTCGAGATCGGCAACCGCGGCACGATCACCACACTTGCCAGTGGCAAGCGGATCCCCGCCGAGACCGTGATGTACTCCGCCGGCCGCCAGGGCGCCACCGACGAGCTCGCCCTCGACAGAGCCGGACTAAAGCCCGACAAGCGCGGGAGGATCGAGGTCGACGAGCACTTCCGGACCGAGGTCGAGCACATCTTCGCCGTCGGCGACGTCATCGGCTTCCCGGCGTTGGCGGCGACGAGCATGGAGCAAGGCCGGATCGCAGCCCTGCATGCGATAGGCGCCAAGGCCGGGGCCATCACGCCGCTGCAGCCGATCGGCATCTACACGATCCCGGAGATCTCGTACGTCGGACGCAACGAGCGCGAGCTGACCGAAGAGTCGATCCCGTACGAGGTCGGGCTTTCGCGCTACCGCGAGCTGGCTCGCGGCCAGATCGTCGGCGACTCGTACGGGATGCTCAAACTGCTCGTGCACACGACCGAGCGGACCTTGCTCGGCGTACACGTCTTCGGGACCGGTGCCACCGACCTGGTGCACATCGGTCAAGTGGCAATGGGCTGTGGCGGCACGATCGACTTCCTGGTCGACACCGTGTTCAACTACCCGACGCTGTCCGAGGCGTACAAGGTGGCGGCGCTCGACGCGACGAACAAGCTACGCAACCTCGACACCCTGCTGAGCTAGGCGACACCGGTGCCGATCAGCAAACCGAACCCATAGGTGACTGCGGCCGCGCCATAGCCGATGGCGAGCTGGCGCAGCGCCCGCCGCAACGGCGGCCCTCCCGAGAGCAGCCCGACGACCGCCCCGGTCGCGACCAACGCCATGCCCACCAGGACTGTAGCGACGAGCACCGCCGTCCGACCCTCCAGCCCGGCGAGGTACGGCAGCACCGGAAGGACAGCACCGGACGCGAAGAAGCCGAAGCTGGAGACCGCGGCACGCCACCCCGTGCCGACCGCCTCGAGCTGGTCCCCGGTGGGCGCGAGGGTCTCGGCGGCATCGCGCGGGTCCCGGTCGGCCAGCTGGTGGGCCGCCAGCCGCTCGGCGTCGTCGGCCGGCATGCCGCGGGCACGGTAGACCAGCGCCAGCTCGTTGGCGTCGAGGTCGAGGTGCGCCAGCACCGAGCCGGTGTCGGGGTTGGGCGCCGACACCTCGAGCAGCTCGCGTTGCGAGCGCACCGAGACGTACTCGCCCGCTGCCATCGACAACGCGCCGGCCAGCAGGCCGGCCAGCCCGGTGAGCAGCACCAGGCGGTTCGAGGCGCCACTCGCGCTGATCCCGATGACCAGAGCCAGGTTGCTGACCAAGCCGTCGTTGGCGCCGAAGACCGCAGCCCGGAAGGTCCCCGAGAGGCGACTCCGCCCGCGCGTGGCCAGCCCGCGCACCACCTCCTCGTGGATGCGCTCGTCCGCGGCCATCGTCTGCGTCGCGTCGGCGTCGGTCTCGTACGGCGAGCGCGCCTCGGCGCGCTGGGCCAGCGCGAGCACGAAGACCGTTCCGAAACGGCGCGCCAAGAAGGCGAGCACGCGGGTGCGCAGGTCGCTGTGCTCGGGCCGGCCGACCTGGTCACCGAGCAGGGCACGCCAGTGCTGCTCATGGCGGCGCTCCGCCTCCGCGAGCGCGAGGAGGATCTCGCGTTCCTCGCCGGACCGCCGCAGCGCCAGGTCGCGGTAGACGGCGGCCTCGGCCCGCTCGGCAGCCAGCAGGCGTCGCCACCGTCGCACGTCCGCACCGCTCGCGTCCGACGGTGGACGCGGCGGCTCGGTGTCCGGGCCTGCTGGTGCTGGCACAAGTGCCTCCGGTCGACTGCCACCGACTGTAGGCAACCCTGGCACCCTCGTGCAGCATCGCGACGCCACGGAGCCGGGACGAGGCACCGGCGCGTTCACGTCCGGATTCGCGAACGGGCGATTACGCTCCCGTTGTGACCGGCCTCCCCGCACAGATCCGCGCCTGTCTCTTCGACCTCGACGGAGTGCTGACGAGCACTGCCGTCCTGCACCAGCAGGCGTGGAAGCAAACGTTCGACGGTTTCCTGCGCCGCCGCGACGGTGACGAGTTCACGCCGTTCTCGGGGCATGACTACAACGCGTACGTCGACGGCCGGCCGCGCGCCGACGGCGTACGCACGTTCCTCACCTCGCGGAGCATCGAGCTGCCCGAGGGGGCACCTGACGACCCGCCGGATGCGGACACCGTCAATGGCGTCGGCAACCGCAAGAACGAGCTCCTGTTGCGCGTCATCGACGAGGGTGGTGTCGAGCCCTACCCCGGCTCTGTGCGCTACCTGGAGGCGGTGCGAGACGCGGGTCTGAGAATCGCCGTCGTCACCTCCTCCGCCAACGGCAAGGCCGTGTTGGAGGCGGCGGACCTCGACTCTTTCGTGGAGGCACGCATCGACGGTGTCGTCATCGTGGAGCGACATCTGCTGGGCAAGCCGGCGCCCGACTCGTTCATCGCCGGCGCCGAGTCGCTCGGCGTCGATCCGTCGGAAGCCGCGGTTTTCGAGGACGCGCTGTCAGGGGTGGTGGCGGGCAGGGCGGGGAACTTCGGATACGTAGTGGGCGTCGACCGGGTGGGGCAGGCCGAGGCGCTGCGCGGCGCCGGGGCCGACGTCGTCGTCCAAGACCTCGACGAGCTGCTCGACCAGACGGAGGCGTCGTCATGACCACCGGCGACACCGGCTGGAGCCCGGACCGGCACTCCACCCAGCAGTTGCAGACCCCGCCGAGTGGCTACAAGGTCGAACCGTGGCAGCTCGCCTGGCACGGCCTGGCGGTCGACCAGCTGCAGCGCACCGAGTCGACGTTTGCCTTGTCCAACGGCCACCTCGGCATGCGCGGCACCCTCGAGGAGGGCGAGCCCCGCGGCTTGCCCGGCACGTACCTCAACGGTTTCTACGAGACCCAGCCGCTGCCATACGCCGAGGCCGGGTACGGCTACCCGGAGGACGGGCAGACCGTCTGCAACGTCACCGACGGCAAGATCATTCGGCTGCTCGTCGAGGACGAGCCGCTCGACATGCGCTATGGCACGGCACCCGAGCACGTACGGACCCTCGACTTTCGCTCCGGGACGCTGCGCCGACGTACCGTCTGGGTCTCCCCCACGGGCCGGCGCATCCGCCTGACCACCGAGCGACTTGTGTCGTTCACCCAGCGCGCCATTGCGGCCATCCGCTACGTGGTCGAACCGCTCGACGGCCGGCTGCAGCTGGTCGCGCAGTCCGACCTGTTGACCAACGAACCCATCGAGTCTCGGACCAAGGACCCTCGGGTCGCCGCCGATCTCGGGTCGGTGCTGCGGCCGGACTTTGCCACCGGGTCGGAGCAGCGGGCGCTGCTCGCCCATCACACGCACAAGTCCGGTCTGCACATGGCGGCCGCGATGGACCACATCTTTGACACCCCCGACGGCATGGACACCCGGTTGCTGGTCGAGGATGACCTCGCCCGCGTCACCGCCGCCGCCGAGGTACCCGAGGGCGGGCGCCTGTCCATCACCAAGTTCCTGGCGTACGGCTGGTCCTCGACGCGTTCTGTTCCGGCGTTGCGCGCGCAGGTCGACGCGGCACTGACCGGCGTGGTGCAGACCGGCTGGGACCGTCTCGCCGCCGACCAACGGGCGTACCTCGATGCGTTCTGGGAGACGGCCGACGTCGAGATCGAGGGCGATCCCGAGCTGCAGCAGGCCGTTCGCTTCGCGTTGTTCCACGTCCTGCAGGCGGGGGCACGCGGTGAGACCCGCGCTATCCCGGCCAAAGGCCTCACCGGCCCGGGCTACGACGGCCACGCCTTCTGGGACACCGAGACGTTCGTGCTTCCGGTGCTCACGTACACCCAACCCGAAGCGGTGCGCGACGCGTTGCGGTGGCGGCACGCGACCATCGAGCCGGCCAAGCAGCGGGCTGGACTGCTTGGCCAACGCGGTGCGGCTTTCCCATGGCGCTCCATCAACGGCGCCGAGTGCTCCGCGTACTGGCCGGCCGGTACCGCCGCGTTCCACGTCTCCGCCGACGTGGCCGACGCGGTCGCCCGCTACCTCGCCGCTACCGGTGACATCGACTTCGAGCGAAGCTGCGGTGCCGAGCTGCTGGTGCAGACCGCGCGGCTGTGGTGCTCGCTGGGACACCACGACGAGCACGGCGGCTTCCGGATCGACGGAGTGACCGGGCCGGACGAGTACTCCGCGATCGCCGACAACAACGTCTACACCAACCTGATGGCGCAGCAGAACCTGCGTGAGGCGGCCGCCGTCTGCGACCGGCAACCCGACGTCGCCGAGCGGCTCGGCGTTGACGCCGAGGAGCACAAGACATGGCTAGAGGCTGCCGAGGCGATGCTGCTGCCGTTCGACACGATGCTCGGCGTGCACCCGCAGGCCAGCGGCTTCACCGTGCACGACCGGTGGGACTTCGAGGGCACCTCGTCCGACCATTACCCGCTGTTCTTGCACTATCCGTACTTCGATCTCTATCGCAAGCAGGTCGTCAAGCAGGCTGATCTCGTGCTCGCGATGCACCTGCGCGGGGACGCCTTCACCGCGCAGGAGAAGGCCCGCAACTTCGCCTACTACGAACCGCTGACCGTACGCGACTCGTCGTTGTCGGCCTGCTCACAGGCGGTGATCGCGGCCGAGGTCGGTCACCTCGACCTGGCGTTCGACTACTTCGCCGAAGCGGCCCTCACCGATCTGCACGACCTGCACAACAACGTACGCAACGGGCTCCACATCGCCTCGCTCGCCGGCGCCTGGTCGGTCGCGGTTGCCGGCTTCGGTGGCATGCGCGATCACGGTGGCCGGCTGACGTTCGCGCCGCGGCTGCCACCGGCGCTGTCGCGGATCGCCTTCCGGATGTGCTTTCGCGGCAACCGTTTCAGCGTCGACATCGGCGGGGAAGCCGCGACGTACCAGCTGCTGGCCGGTGAGCCGTTCGACATCGCTCACCACGGCGATGCGCTGAGCGTCGGAAGCCAACCCGTGACCCGCCCGATCCCCTCGATCGAGCCGGGCGAACGGCCACGGCAGCCGGCGCGCCGAGAGCCCGCCCGCCGTCGAAGCGCTCAGCGTTGACCGCCGCGTACCGGAGCGGCCGTAGGAGCGCCGTCACGGGGCCGGCGTCGTCGCCGCAGTCGCGGGTGCCGAACACACCGGCGGGTCCACCGCCCTGAACGCCTTGGTCACGGTGTCGATGACCTCGTGGGCGAGCACCGTCTGCGCCACCGTGACCTCGACGGTCGTCCCCGAGTCCCGCAGACCTCGCAGCTCCTGCGACATCGTTCCCTGCGTGCAGTCACCGTCGTAGTCGCGCTGGATCGGCCATGCCGCGAGATCCCCCGCGTGCGTGTCCGCGACGCACCAGGCGTCGTTGCACCAGGTCAGCTGCCCGGTGAGCACCACGTCCTCGATGACCGGCTTCGGAGGCTTCGGCGGCTTGGGGTCCGGCTTGGGGTCCGGCTTGGGGTCCGGCTTGGGCTTCGGCGGTCTCGGCTGCTCTGGCTTCGGCTCTGGCTTCGGCTTCGGCTCGGGATCCGGAGCACCACCACCGGGATGCGAGGGGCCGCCGTGGGAACCACGATCGGATCGAGGGCGATCGCCGGCCTTCCCGTCGTGCTTGCTGTGCCGGGGGTCCCCGTGGTGTCCCTTGTCCGGGTGCCGCTTGGGCGTGACCGGGCGGCCTGGCCCGTCATGCAGCTTCCCGAGCAGCTCCGCCGGCACCGTCGGGTAGTTGCCAAGACGGTAGGCGTCCGCGTACGCGAGCACGAGGATGACGTACTCACGGGAGTTGTTGTAGCTGCGGACGGCGGCCGCCAGAGCAGCGTCGTCCGCCAGGTTCGTGCCGGCCCGGCAGAGGTAGACGGCAGCCGCGAGCGCTGCATCGTCGATGTCGTTGGGATTGCGGACACCGTCGCCGTCGCCGTCGGCGGCCACCACCTCCCACGTCTGGGGGATGAACTGCATCGGGCCTACGGCACGGTCCCAGGTCTTGTCCTTGTCGAGGCGCCCCGCGTCGGAGTCGGGGATAGCCGCGAACTGCCCGCCATCGAGCACCGGCCCGAGAATCCCCGGCACCGACCGCCCGTCGGAGGCGATGACGGAGGCGCCCACGCGGCCGTGGTCGGACTCGGCCAGCCCGATGCCCGCGAGCAGATACCAGCGCAGACCGCACGAGGGTTGGGTGCGCGCGAGCTTCGCCGCGGCGTGCCGGTAGGCGCGCAGTGCCGGTACGGGCAGACCGCTGACGGTGGTCGGTGCCGGCGTCGGCTTCCTGACGGCGGTGGCCGGGCGGGCGGATCGGGACTCGCCGGCTCCTGCTCGTGGTGCCGGTAAACCAGGCGCAGCGGGTCCCGGCGGCGGGTCGTCACCCTCAGCGGCGTTGACGCCCGCCAGACCAGGGGCGGTCCCTAGTGCGGCGGCTGCCAGCTCCACGGACGAGTCGGAGGAGACGTACGCAACTCCAGCAGCCGCGCAGCCCAGCGCGATCAGTCCGGCAACGGCAGCCACGGCGCGGCGACGGGTGGTGGAGAGTCGGTGGCGTCCGCCGACCCGCCTCGAATGCACGCGCATTCCTCTCTGTGCCGGCTCCCGAAATCTCCGGCCCAGGTGGCCGTACGCCCCATCCTCGCCGAGGCTCACACCCCAACGCGAGAGCGGGCGCAGCAATTCACCCGAACGACCGACCCCCGACTCATCCGGTTAACCGACCCTCAGGCCAGCTGAGCCAGCGCATAGATGATGAGGCCGGCAAGGCCTCCGACCAACGTGCCGTTGATGCGGATGAACTGCAGGTCGCGACCGACGTGCAGCTCGATGCGGCGCGCCGCCTCATCGCCGTCCCACCGTTCGATCGTCTCGGTGATCACGGTCGTCATCTCGGTGCCGTACGTCTCCACGACGTATGCCGCGGCGTCGGAGGCGTAGCGGTCGAACCGCTCTTGAAGCGCGACGTCCTCGCCGAGTCGCCGGCCGAACGCAGCCAGCGCTTCCTCGGCTCGAACGCGGATGAGACTCCCCGGGTCCTCCAACGTCACGAGAAGGCCCCGACGTACGGCCTGCCACAGCGAGATCACGGCGGTCGTGACCTGCGGTGTCCGCAGCAGCCGTCGTTTGAGCCGCTCGGCCCGTTCGATGGTGGCCGGGTCGACCTGCAGGTCGTGGGCCAGGTCGACCAGCAGGTCGTCGAGAGCCAGCCGTGCGGGGTGACGTTCGTCGTCGCGGATCTCCTCGACCCAGGTGACGAGCTCGGTGTGGACCCGGCGGGCGATGACCTCGTCGAGCCACTGGGGCGTCCAGTCCGGTGCCCGCTGGCCGATGGCAAGGGCGACCTTGTCGGGGTTGGCAACCAGCCAGCGGTGTGCTTCGGCGAGTGCCAGGTCGACCATCCCATGGTGCGCCTGCTCGGCGACGATCTCCTGCAGCAACCGCCCGGCGACCTCACTCAGCGGTTCGTCCGCCAGCCGCGGCAGCATCTCGTCGGTGACCAGCGCCGAGATGTCGTCGTCGGCCACCCGCGCCAGCACCCGCTGCAGCATCCGGCTGCCCTCGTGCACGACCCGCTTGCTGTGCGCCTCGTCGGCCAGCCACTGACCCACCCGTCGGCTCACCTCGGCGCCCGCCACCCGGTCCCGGACGACCGACTCGGCGAGAAAGTTCTCGGTGAAGAAGTCCCGCAAGCTGTGGGCCAGCTCGTTCTTGCGGGTGGGCACCAGCGCGGTGTGAGGGATCGGCAGCCCGAGCGGGTGCCGAAACAACGCCGTCACCGCGAACCAGTCCGCGATCGCGCCCACCATCGAGGCCTCTGCCGCGGCGTGGACGTAGTCCCAGGCGCCGCCACGGTCGAGCGTCGCGACGTACACGAGCGCGGCCAGCAGCAGCAGCCCGAGCGCGAGCGTACGCATCCGGCGCAGGCCCCGCCGGCGCACCGAGTCGGCGGGGGTGTCGAGGGCAAGGACGGTCGCGACGGCACTCATGCGCGCAGCATCTCAGGCGGTTCCCCGAGATGCGGTTCGTAGTCAGCGCATCATCAGCCGCCCCTGCCAGCCTCACGGTTATCCATTCGCTGACCCGCGAGCACCCGATCAACGGAGAAGTCGTGAAGCCGTCCCCGCGCAAGGCATTGTCCCTGTTGGCTGCGGCGGGAGTCGTGGCCTCCATCGGCGGACAACGCTCTGGTCGTGAGTGAGGTGGGGCCACGATGGGGAACGTGACGACGTTGCCACGCAGTCGAGCGCTGACCCGCGCCGACCTGGATGCGATGCCGGACGATGGGCACCGGTACGAGCTCATCGACGGCGTGCTCATCGTGACGCCCGCACCCGGCCACTACCACCAGCGGGCTATGGGGGAGCTG
>JACCZI010000063.1 GCA_013696015.1 Nocardioidaceae bacterium | reverse complement strand
ACGCCGACCTGCTCGACGAGCTCGCCCGTGGCCTCGCCGCGACGGCCGCCACACCCGACGGCGGCTGGGACGTACGTGCGCTGCTCGCCGCACCCGCTGCGCTCAGGTCCCGCGTGCTCCGGGGTGCAGCGCTGTCCGCCGGGTGTCCACCGACGGACCTCACGGCGGGGCACCTGGGTGCGATCGCCTCGCTGCTGGAGGACTGGCACGGCCAGGCCGCCCTGGATCTGCCCGGCTCGGTACGCGCGTGGCGCAGCGCCACCACTCTCCACCTCGAGGCAGCCGGTGTGACAGGCTGAGCGGAGTGGACGCCGCGGACCTCGACAGCGACCTGTCCCACGTCTTGTTCACCGAGCGGCAGATCCGCAGCAGGCTGCGGCAGATCGCCGGCGACATCGAGCGTGACTACGAAGGCAAGGACCTGCTGCTGGTGGGGATCCTGCGTGGCGCGGTCATGGTGATGTCAGACCTTGCCCGGTTGCTCCACCGCCACGTCGAGATGGACTGGATGGCGATCTCGTCGTACGGCTCCGGCACCGCCTCGTCGGGGGTCGTCCGGATCCTGAAGGACCTCGACACCGACATCACCGATCGCCACGTGCTGGTCGTGGACGAGATCATCGACACGGGGCTGACGCTGTCGTGGCTCACCAGCAGCCTCAGCTCCCGCAACCCGGCGTCGGTCGCGATCTGCACGCTGCTGCGCAAACCGGAGGCTCAGCGCCGGGAGGTCGACGTGCGCTACGTCGGGTTCGACATCCCCGACGAGTTCGTCGTCGGCTACGGCCTGGACTACGCTGAGCGCTACCGCAACCTCCGCGACATCGCGACGCTGGCCCCGCACGTGTACTCCTGAGTCGCGCGTTCGGGAACACCGTTGGGTGCTTCGTTCGTTGTGCTTGTGACGACCACGGGTAGGAGGAGCGGGGGCCCCCCGCGAACATGAACGTCAAACGCATCTTTCGGGGACCCTGGCTGTGGATCGCAGTCGGGCTCTTCGCCGTGCTCGGGATCTTGCAGTACATCTCCTCCAACGACGGCTATGAGCAGATCGACACCGCCGAGATGGTGGCGCACATCGACGACGGATCGGTGCAGGACCTGCTCTTCGTCGAAGGTGACCAGGACATCCGCGCGACGCTCGACAACGGCGACAAGGTGCGAGCCAAGTGGCTCGGCGACCAGGGCTTCACGCTCGCCGACACAGCCCAGCAGATGTTCACTACCGGCGACATCGAGAACTACGACGTCGAGGTTCCCTCGCCGAGCATTCTCGGCACGCTGCTGATAAACCTGCTGCCGATCCTGTTGATCTTCGGCCTGCTGCTGTTTTTCCTCAACCAGGTGCAGGGCGGCGGCGGGCGCGTCATGCAGTTCGCCAAGTCCAAGGCCAAGCTGATCTCCAAGGACATGCCGAAGACGACGTTTGACGACGTCGCCGGTGTGGAGGAGGCGGTCGACGAGCTCCGCGAGATCAAGGAGTTCCTGCAGGAGCCGGCCAAGTTCCACGCGGTCGGCGCCAAGATCCCGAAAGGCGTGCTGCTCTACGGCCAGCCCGGCACCGGGAAGACTCTGCTGGCCCGCGCCGTGGCCGGCGAGGCCGCCGTGCCCTTCTACTCGATCTCCGGCTCGGACTTCGTCGAGATGTTCGTCGGCGTCGGCGCGAGTCGGGTGCGCGACCTGTTCGAGCAGGCCAAGGAGAACGCGCCCGCGATCGTCTTCATCGACGAGATCGACGCCGTCGGTCGCCATCGTGGTGCCGGTCTCGGCGGCGGGCACGACGAGCGCGAACAGACGCTCAACCAGCTGCTGGTCGAGATGGACGGCTTCGACGTCCGCGGCGGGGTGATCCTGATCGCGGCCACCAACCGGCCCGACGTGCTCGACCCTGCGCTGTTGCGTCCGGGTCGCTTCGACCGGCAGATCCAGGTCGACACCCCCGACCTCGCAGGTCGGATCCGCATCCTGCAGGTCCACTCCCGTGGCAAGCCGATGGGGCCGCAGGTGGACCTGCAGTCCGTCGCACGCCGGACGCCTGGTTTCACCGGCGCCGACCTGGCCAACGTGCTCAACGAGGCGGCGCTGCTGACCGCGCGGTCGAACCAGAAGATGCTCGACGACCAGGCGCTCGACGAGGCGATCGACCGGGTGATTGCCGGGCCGCAGAAGCGCACCCGCCTGATGAGCGAGCAGGAGAAGAAGATCACCGCCTACCACGAGGGCGGCCACGCTCTGGTGGCGGCGGCGCTGCCGGGCAGCGACCCGGTGCACAAGATCACGATTCTGCCCCGCGGCCGGGCGCTCGGCTACACCATGGTGCTGCCGGACGAGGACAAGTACTCCACGACCCGCAGCGAGATGCTCAACAAGCTGGCGTACATGATGGGCGGCCGGGCCGCGGAGGAGCTGGTGTTCCACGACCCCACGACCGGCGCGGCCAACGACAT
>JACCZI010000168.1 GCA_013696015.1 Nocardioidaceae bacterium | reverse complement strand
GCTGTGGTGGCGCGCGCCGGAGCGCCCGGGGCACGCGCGCTGGCGCTCGCCGCTCTGCATGCCGACGCCCCGTACGTCGACCCGGCGCCGGAGCTGAGCCGACGGCTCGGCGTGCCTGTCCACACCGCGCCTTCGGAGGCCTGGGCGGCACGGCAGGGAGCACTGAGCACCCCGGGCGCCGACCCGGCGTCGCTGATGGTCGATGTCGGGGCGGGCACCATCGACGTCGCCGGGCGTGCACGTGACGTGGTCGCCGCCGGAGCGGGTGAGCTGCTCACGGCCTGCGTCGCCGCGCTGTCCGGATCGACGATGGCGGTGGCGGAGTGGGCAAAGCGTGGTCCGGCCGTACGTCTGGAGAGCCCCCACCTGCTGCTGGGTGAAGATGCGAGCCGCGTGTTCCAGGGCACCCCCGTCCGGCCGGAGAGCCTCGGGGCGTTGGCGGTGTGGGGCCCGGCCGGGCTGCTGCCGTTCGACCGGGACCGGGCGCCGGGCGAGTGGCGCGCACTGCGGCTGCGGCTCAAGGCAGACGTCTTGGGCGTCAACGTCGCACGCGCCCTCCGCACGCTCGACGAACGGCCGCGGACCGTGGTTCTGGTCGGCGGTGCGATGGGCGACGACGAGGGCGTCGCGTCGGTGTCCCGGGCGCTCCCTTCGGACGTGGCGGTGGGGCGCGGCAACATCGCAGGCAGCCTCGGCCACCGGTACGCGGTCGCCTACGGCCTGCTGCGGTCCCTTGGCTGAAGGCGGTCGGAGGTCGCGACCGCATCGAGGAAGCTGTCCACCAGCGCGTGTGCCGCCGCCCGCGCCTCCGGCTCCCGGGCGCGGCTCTGCGCCACGAGCTCGGGCGCGTCCAGGCCTGCCTCGGACACCAGGTCGGGGAACCGTCGGGCCCAGTCGAGCACCACGTCGGGACGGACCTCCGGGTGGAACTGCACGGCGAGCACCCCGGGCAACAAGAACGCCTGGGCGCCGCAGTCGTTGCGCGCCAACAGCCGGGCGTGCGGCGGCGGCTCGACCACGTCGGTGTGGAAGGCCAGCCACGGACCGTCCACCACCAGGTCCGTCTCCTCGGTGGGGTCGACCCGGATCCAGCCTATCTCCGGCCGGGCCGCCCGTTCGACGACGCCTCCGCAGGCGGCGGCGACCACCTGCGCCCCGTAACAGATGGCGAGCACCGGGATGCCCGCGGCCATGGCCGACCGGACGAGCGCGCACTCGGCCTTCAGCGCGGCCGTGTCGACCGGGCTGTGCACCGACCACTCCGAGCCCAGCAGGACGACCACGTCCACCGACCGGACCGAGTCCACCATGCCCGCGACGCCACCGTCCTCGCGCAGGGTGGTGCGCAGCCGGAACCCGCGCTGCTCCAGGCGCTCCCCCACGTGCCCCGGGTCGGAGTCGGCCGCGTTCGCCACCACCAGCGCGCTGAGACCCGGCGTCATGGCCGGGCCCGCGGTCGCATCCGGACGACACGACCGTGACCTGCCGTGTCCTTCCTGGCCTGGGACGACACCGGCGTACGGACTGTGATCACGGTGCGGTCGGCTCTGAACAGGTCGTGGGAGTACTCGAAGACCCGCCCGGCCGCGTCCTTGGCCGTCCGGGTGATCGACAACAGCGCCGACCCCGTCTCGACCCCGAGGATCGTGGCCTCGTCCGCGGCGGCCGCTGTCACCTCGATGTGTTCCACCGCCTCCGCGGGCGCGGTGGCGTAGTGCTCCTCCAGCAGCTCGTACAACGACTCGCCGAGCGGAAGGTCCAGCAGGCCTGGGAACTGCTGGGCCGGGAGCCGGACGTGCTCGAGGGAGATCGGGGTGCCGTCAGCGAGCCGGATCCGGACAATGTCGATGACGTAGCTGCCCGGAGGAAGAGCCAGGGCGGCCACGGCCTCCTCGTCGGCGGCCACCAGACCAGTACTGACGACCCGCGAGCCGGCCTTCATGCCCTGCTGGCGCAGCAGCGCCGGTACTCCCACGACCTGGGAGAGGTCCCGCTCCACCTTCTGCTGCCGGACGAAGGTGCCGCCACCACGGCCGGGGACCCGACGCACGAAGCCGGCCACCTCCAGGGCCGCCAGCGCCTGCCGGACCGTCGAGCGGCTGACACCGAGAGACTGCGCCAGGTCCCGCTCTGCGCCCAGCCGGTCACCAGTCCGCACCTGGCCGCGGCCAATCTGGTCCAGCAGCCGACGCCGGATGTCATCGGCCGCAGGACCGAGCGCCAGACCCGGCGAGGTCACGACGTCACCTCGATCAGATGCCTTCCAGTGCCGCCGGCGACTCGGGCAGCACCTGGCCACCGTCGACGACGATCGTCTGGCCGGTGATGTAGCCCGCCTCCTCGGTGGCGAGGAACAGTGCGGCGAAGCCGATGTCCTCGACCGATCCGAGCCGGTGCTGCGGGATCGCCGCCTCCATGCCGGCCCGGTACTCCTCACCCAGGTCCGCCAGCCCCTCGGTGGCGATGTTTCCCGGCAGCACCGCATTGAGCGTGATGCGCCGCGGGGCCAGCTCGATCGCGGCCGTACGCAGGAATCCCAGCTGCGCGGCCTTGCTGGCGCCGTAGTGTGCCCAGCCCGGATAGCCGGTCAGCGGCCCGGTGATCGACGAGGTCACGACAACTCGACCACGGCCGCTGGCCTCCAGAGCCGGCAGGCACGCCTGCACCATGAAGATCGTCCCCTTGACGTTGCAGTCGAAGACGGTGTCGACATCCTCCTCGGTCAGCTCCGCGAACGGCTTGTCGGGGAAGATGCCCGCGTTGGCGCAGAGGACGTCGATGCCGCCGAGCTGCGCCATCGCGGTCTCGGCGATCCGGGCGCAGTATTGTGTCCGGGAGACATCCGCAGACACGGTCGCGATTCGCCCGCCGGCTTCGTGGCCGAGCTCCTCGGCCGTTGCCTCCAGGGCCTGCTCGTCCCGGGCAGCCAACAACACGTTCGCGCCCGCCCGTGCGAACACGCCGGCGATGCCCTTGCCGATCCCCTTGCTGCCTCCGGTGACGACGACCGAACAACCCTCCAGCGGTGTGAACACCCGTGCCCCTCTCGTATCGACCTTGGCGTGCGCAACTCAGCCGTACCGGCTGAGGTAGTCCTCGGCCAGCTCGCAGCTGCCGGCGGTGTACTCGGCCCCCATCGACTGCGCGAGCGACGTCCCCGAGTGGGAGCCGATCCAAGCAACCAACAGCAGGCGGCGCAACATCACAAAGGTCGGGATCTCCTGCTCGTCCTCGGCCGGTAGCGGCCGCGAGGTGCGATATCCGCTCATCCAGGCGTCGGTGAGCTCGGGCACCCGTGGATCGTGCTCGAAGAAGCTGACAGCCGCCCCGAAGTCGTACAGGAACCAGCTCCACCCGCAGTCGTCGAAGTCGATGACGTACGTGTCGTCGCCGTCGACGAGCAGGTTCGCCAGCCGCATGTCCGCGTGCACCAACCCGTACCGCTGGGGGTCCGAGCCGAACCGGGACAGCCGCTCGTGCAAGGTGGCGTCCAGCCGGCCCAGGATCTCGAGCTCGGAAGGGCCCACCGCGATGCCCTCCTGCCAGCGGCCCCAGCGGGCCTCCTCGCCGAACGAACCGTCATAGTCCCAGGCAAAGCGACGAAATCCTGTTGGGCGCTGCCAGCGCAGCGCGTGCTCGTGCATCCGCGCCGTGAGGGCGCCGAGCATCTCGAAGGACTCCGTGAGCCGCTCGTCGGCCGGCTCGGCGCCGGGCAGCCACTCGAAGTGCACGACGTGGCGCGGTGCCGTCGTTCCCCCCTGGTCCATCGCGAGCAGCAGGCGACCGTCGGTGGTCGGCAGCACCCGCGGGGTCCGGACGCCGGCATCGTCGCGCAGCGCGGTCAGCCAGGCCAGCTCGGACTCGATCTCGGCCCCGTCGTGGTAGCCGTGGCGGTGGATCCGCAGCACGGTCCGCCCACCAGATGTCGGGTCGTCCACCGCGTACGTCGCGTTCTCGCTGATGTTGAGCAGCGTCAGCGTGGCGTCGTCGGAGACCCCGTAGTGGCCGAGCGCGCGGCGGGCCACCGGCTCGAGCCAGCCGGCGGCGTCGAGACCGGACAGGTCGTGCGTGCTCATC
>JACCZI010000163.1 GCA_013696015.1 Nocardioidaceae bacterium | reverse complement strand
TCAGGCCCGGGCCTCCCTCGGCCGGCTGGTTGGCGAACAGTGCGTCGTGGAACGTCACGAACGTTGCGACATCCGCATCCTCGAGGACGCACGCTGCTGCACCGGCGGACCGGGTCGAGTAGTCAGTGGACGAAACCCGGTCGAGGATTGCGATCGGGCGGTACTCCACCTCGATGGCGCCCACGTCGACCTGCTGCTGGAGGTAACCTCCCGCGGAGCTCTCGAACTCTTTGCAGGACGGACAGTGGAAGTCCTCGTACACCACGACCTGCACCGGTTCCAGCGAGCCGCTTCCGCCGGTGGTCGGCGAGGTCGGCTGCGCGGCGGTGGAGCGGATGCCGTTCTCAGCGGTGATGCCGCTGGGGGTCGGCCCCTCCTCACCGAGGCGAGGGATGATCGCGACGGCCACGACGACCACGATGAGCACCACGACCGCCACGATGACGGTGACGATGATGCGCGCCCGCCGTTGTTGCTCCAGCTCGCGTTCCCGTCGCTGCTGCGACGCACGCTCGGTGCGCTCCGCGCGCTTGGGCTTGTTGCTCACGCCGGATGGCTCCTTGTCAGGTCTCGTTCGGGTTCGGGGCGGGCAGCGGACGAGATCACCCCGTCGATGGACCAGCGGGTCAGAGGCCGCCAGGCAAGGGCAACCGAAAGTGCCAGGAGGGCCACGTCGCGGGCGATGTCCCACGAATAGCTCGACGCCGCGTCCGCGTCGCCGGCACCGCCGCCACCGAAGCACCCGCACTCGATCTGCAGACCCCGCGCCCAGGCGCTGGCGATCCCGACGGTGAAGCCGAGCAACAGCAGCGCCGACACTATCGCTGACAGTCGCTGCGCCAACCCTACGACGAGCAGCAGCCCGATCGACAGCTCGAGCACCGGCAGGCCGTTCCCGACGGTCGGGACGACGTCCTCTGGTAGCAGCTCGTATGCGCGCACGGCACGCACGCTGGCGGCCGGATCGGTGACCTTGGTCCACCCGGCGATCAGCCAGACGCCGCCCACAACGACGCGAGCCAGCAGCCCGAGCCATGGCCAGAAGCGTTGCAGCGTGGACGCATCACGCGCCACGCTGAGCGTCACAGTGCCTCCCTGCCCTGGGCTACCCCGCTACCGCGGCCCTCGATCGGTCGATGTCCATGGTGCCAGCCGCACCAGCAGCAACGGGACCAGCAGGCCAAGCTGTGACCAGGCCGTTGCACGCCACGAAATGGATGGAGCAATAGGGTGCGAGCCGTGAGCGACACGCTGGTGTGGATCGACTGTGAGATGACCGGCCTCGACCTGGGTGCCGATGCGCTGGTCGAGGTTGCTGCGCTGGTGACGGACTTCGAGCTGAACGTCTTGGGCGAGGGCGTCGACGTCGTGATCAAGCCACCTCAGGCGGCGCTCGAGCAGATGCAGGCTGTCGTGACGAGCATGCACACCGCGTCAGGGCTGCTGGAAAGGCTCGACTCCGGCGCCTCGCTGGAGCAGGCGGAGCGGCAGGTGCTGGCGTACGTCCGCGAGCACGTCCCCGATGAGCGCAAGGCACCCCTGGCGGGCAACACGGTCGGAACCGACAGGATGTTCCTCGCCCGCGACATGCCACAGCTGGAGAGTCATCTGCACTACCGCATCGTCGATGTGTCGTCGATCAAGGAGCTGGCCCGACGGTGGTACCCGAAGGCCTACTACGCGGCGCCGGCGAAGTCCGGCTCGCATCGGGCGCTCGCCGACATCCGCGAGAGCATCGAGGAGCTGCGCTACTACCGGGCTGCGGTGTTCGTACCCGCTCCCGGGCCGGACTCCGAGGCCGCACGGACACTGGCGGCCGAGCACCAGGGCGCATTGACCGGGGCACGTCCGATGCCTCACCAGGAGCAGGACGAGGGCGCTCAGCCGCTACACTGACGCCTGCTGCGGGCGGGCATTCCGTGCGCGCATGGTGGGTGTAGCTCAGCTGGTAGAGCACCTGGTTGTGGTCCAGGAAGTCGCGGGTTCAAGTCCCGTCACTCACCCCAGGTCAGCGGACCACCGACCGCCCCCTGCTCAGTCGGCCTCGACCCAGTCGAGGCTGCGCTGGACGGCCTTCTTCCATTGCGCGTACGCGGTCTCACGTCGGTCTGACGTCCACTGTGGCTCCCAGCGCTTGCCCTCGCGCCAGTTGCTCCGAAGCTCATCGGTCGACGACCAGAACCCGACGGCCAGGCCAGCGGCGTACGCGGCGCCCAGGGCGGTCGTCTCGGTGACCACGGGGCGGCTGACCGGCACGCCGAGGACGTCGGCCTGGATCTGCATGCACAGGTCGTTGTCTGTCACGCCGCCATCAACGCGCAGCACGTCGAGCGAGATCCCGGTGTCCTGCGCCATCGCCGCCACGACGTCGCGCGTCTGGAAGCAGATGCTCTCTAGTGTCGCGCGGGCCAGGTGCGCATTGGTGTTGAAGCGGGAGAGCCCGACGATGACGCCGCGGGCGTCGGACCGCCAGTGCGGCGCGAACAGACCGCTGAACGCCGGCACGAAGTAGACCCCTCCGCTGTCGTCGACCTGCCGGGCCAGTGCCTCGCTCTGCGCCGCACCGCTGATGATGCCGAGCTGGTCGCGCAGCCACTGCACTGCGGACCCGGTGACGGCGATCGACCCTTCCAGCGCATAGACGGCCGGCTCGTCGCCGAAACGATAGGCAAGCGTGGTCAGCAGTCCGGCGCGTGACCGTACCGGCTCGGTGCCGGTGTTGCCGAGCATGAAGCTGCCGGTGCCGTACGTGTTCTTGGCCTCACCGGGCTTGAGGCAGACCTGCCCGACCATTGCGGCCTGCTGGTCGCCGAGCACCCCGGTCAGCGGTACATCTGCACCGAATGGACCGACGGTGTGAGTCTTCCCGTACGCCGCGGACGACGAGCTGGGTGCGATGGCAGGCAGCATCGATCGTGGGATGTCAAAGAATGACAGCAGCTCGTCGTCCCACTCGAGGGTCTCGAGGTCGAGCAGCATGGTGCGGCTGGCATTGGTGACGTCGGTGACGTGGCGGCCGCTGTCAGCGCCGCCGGTGAGGTGCCAGAGCAGCCACGAGTCGACGGTCCCGAGGAGGGCATCTTCGTGCTGCGCCGCCTGGCGGACTCCCTCGACGTTGTCGAGGATCCACTGCACCTTGGCAGCGGTGAAGTACGTCGTCGGCGGCAGACCGGACTTGCGACGGATGATGTGTCCTCGGCCGCCGCGTTCGAGCGCAGCGGTGATCCGATCCGTCCGAGTGTCCTGCCACACGATCGCGTTGTAGTAGGGGCGCCCGGTACGGCGGTCCCACACGACTGCCGTCTCACGCTGGTTGGTGACCCCCACGGCGGCCAGGTCGCGGCCGCTCAGACCGGCGCGGTTGAGTGCGGTCCGGATCACCGTCGAGGCGCGTTCCCAGATCTCGACCGGGTCGTGCTCGACCCATCCGGGGCGAGGCAGGATCTGTGCGTGTTCCAGCTGGTGGTGCGCCATCACCGAGCCGGCTCGATCGAAGACCATGAAGCGGGTGCTGGTCGTCCCCGAGTCGACCGCCCCTACGAAGTCGGCCATGTCGGGTCTCCTCGCTGTCCCCGTCCGTCGCGCCATGCGTCACCCGCCGATGAGTGGCACAGCATCGCATCCCACACTCCGAGTGGCGCAGACGCAGATTCGCTGCCGACGCCATGGCGCTTATCGCCATCTTGCGCCACCGACGTCGCGCGCTGCGCAGACCGCTGGTCAGCGGGACTCGACGACCCCTTCCGGAGCGCCGTGGGCGGCAGGGATCTGGCCCATGCGGCCGGCGGAGAAGTCCTCGAAGGCCTGGATGACCTCGAGACGGCTGTTCATCACGAACGGGCCGCCCCAGGCAACCGGCTCACGGATCGGCAGGCCGCCGAGGATGAGCACGTCGAGCTCCGGTGAGCGGCTCTCCTGGGTGACATCGGCGGTGACCGTTACGACATCGCCGGCGCCGAACACGGCCAGCTGGCCGGTCCGCACCGGGCGGTGGTCGGGTCCCACACTGCCGCGTCCGTCGAGGACATACACCAGTGCGTTGAAGTCGCGGCGCCACGGCAGCTCGAGTCGGGCCGTCGGCGCAAGGGTGGCGTGCACCATCGCCATCGGCGTGTACGTCGACCCCGGACCCGCAAGGCCGCCGACGTCACCGGCGATGACGCGCAGCAGGACGCCAGCGTCCGCGGTTGTGCCAAGAGCGATCTCGCCGCCGCGCAGGTCCTGGTAACGCGGGTCCACCCACTTCTGCGCCCGCGGCAGGTTGACCCAGAGCTGCACGCCGTGGAAGAGGCCGCCACTTCGGACGAGACTCTCTGGCGGCTTCTCGATGTGGAGGACACCCCCGCCGGCAGTCATCCACTGGGTGTCGCCGTTGCTGATCGACCCGCCGCCTCCGTGGGAGTCGGCGTGCTCGAAGGTCCCGTCCAGCAGGTACGTCACGGTCTCGAACCCGCGGTGGGGATGCCAGGCGGTGCCCTTCGGTTCGCCCGGTGCGTACTCCACCTCACCCATCTGGTCCATGTGGATGAACGGATCCAGCAGGGAAAGGTCGACACCCGCGAAGGCCCTGCGTACCGGGAAGCCCTCCCCTTCGTAGCCTTGTGGGGCAGTGACGATGCTGGCCACCGGTCGAGCGACCGCGTCGTCGGCTACACCGCGTACGCGGGGCAGCGTGGTCACGTCGTCAACGGATACAGCAGGCACGCGGACCTCCCAGGGGTTGCTCCTGCATTGTGAAGCAGTCGTTGAAGGCTCAATATTCCTGGTTCCGCTCCTCGAGAGGTCCGCGCCCGCGCTGGTAGGCTGCGCGTTCGGCGCCATTAGCTCAATTGGCAGAGCAGCTGACTCTTAATCAGCGGGTTCGGGGTTCGAGTCCCTGATGGCGCACAAAACACCAGGTCAGACCCCCTTGCGGTGCCTCCCATCTACGTTGGCCACGGTTTTGCCACGGAATTGGCCCCAAGACGACGGACTCGTTATTCAACCGAAAGCTTCCCTGCGGTCCCGTCCGCCTCACGCTGCACCCCTGGCATCGACTCCCCCAGAGCAGCTTCAAGCGCCTGAGCGGCTTGCGAGTCGACCGCGCGACGGCCCATGTAGAC
>JACCZI010000160.1 GCA_013696015.1 Nocardioidaceae bacterium | reverse complement strand
TGGAGCCGATGCCGGCGGCGATGGCGCCGAAGATGCCGGTGAGCAGGATGCTCAAGGCGATGGCGACCAGCCAGCCGAAGAACGCGGCACCCCAGTTGACGCCGCCGAACTCGTCGCGGCGGGCCGCTTCGAGACGGTCCTCACGCTCATCGGTGCGATGCTGTGGGGTGGTCGCCCCCCGGCTCGCCTGCGCCTCGTCGTGGGCACGCCGGCGTTCTTCCCCGGAGCGCCGGTCTTCTGACTCCTGCTCGGGTCGGTAGTTGCTCATGCCGGCCGATCCCTTCGTCACTCACGGCTCGGGAGCCGTGGCCAGGCTCTACGGTAGCCGCGGCGGCGACCACTGGGCGACATTGCGGCGCGGCGTTTGCCGCGAAGGTCGGGTGAAGCCAACCGATGCACTCGCCAAGTTCCGGGTGACCAGCTGTCGAACGGCCAGGACCACCGCTGCCGCTCCCAAGGCCTGCCAGGATGTCGACCCGGCAAGGCGGAGCATGCTCGCGGCCGTCCAGAGCTCCAGCGCTACGCGTAGCGCGACTCGGCCGTTTCGTACGCTCGCGAGCGTCAGTCCGCCGGCCACCAGGCCAGCAGCCGTGCAGAGGACTGCGAGCTGCTCGAGCAGCGCGTTCATCCCGGTCGACCCGCGTCCCCTGGTGGGCGCTGGCCTGCGATCTCAGCTTGCTCTTCCTTGATCTCCCGGCCGAGGAAGAAGTTCAGCGCGGTCCTGATTGCTGCGACCGCTGCCAGCTCCCCGATCTCGGAGAACGTCGGGGCAACCGCAGTCCGCAAGATGTCGCTCGCCAGCTGGAACTCCAACCCGAGTGCGAGGAACCGAGCGACATCCAGGCGCACCGGTACGAACGCCTCGGCACGGCGGTCGCGCAGCGCAACGATGACGAATCGGCCAAAACCCAGGGCAGCCCCGACGAAGATGACGAGCGCGCCGGCGATCTCGATGATGCGTACGAGCAGGTCCACGATTTCACTGATGCGCTCCTCGCCGAGGATTGTGTCCATGGAGACCGTCCCTTCTCCAGCCGCTGGGGGCTTGGTCGAACGCCGAAGGCTCCGAGGGCTTGCACGAACTGCCTGTGGATGGTACCCAGCGGGTATGACGAGCACTCCGCAGCCGATCGTGCCGACCGGTGCCGAACCGAACAGCCCGACGCATCCGGACGCGCAGCCCGACCACTACATCGACGGGGCTCGCGACCAGGATCCCGACGAGGACGGTCCCATCAGCGCCGACAACGAGCCCGACGACGACCCCGACGCGCAGCGCGAGAAGCTGCCCCCTGGCTGAGCTCCGCGCGGCCGACGAATTCGACGGGCTGCCGTCGGGTTGAGCACACTGACCCGATGCTGCTCGCGTTCACCACGCTGGGGGCTCTGGTCGCGACGGCGGTCGGCTGCGCCCTGCGGCCCCTGCAGTGGCTGCTCTTCGCCTTGCTGCTGCTGCTGAGCGGCGTGTGGCTGATTGTCAACCATCCCGTCGAGGGGGCGGTCCTCCTCGTCGTCTCCGCGGAACACGGGCTCACGGTGGCGGATCTGGCGGTGCCGCTCGTATGGTCTGCCGTCGGGGTGGCGTGGCTTCGCCGAAGGTGAGGAGCAGGGCACCTGGGCCGACCCCGACCTCGAGGGAGCACATGCGGTCGGGGCCGGCTCAGCTGGGCTCGAGAGCCCCGAGCCACCCTCGGGCTACGGATCGGTTCAACGAGCGGACGTGGCGCTAGTTACGTGCCCACCGTGAAGCCGGCTCGTCCGAAGGCTGGCCGCCAGGTCCTCGGTCCGTCAGGGCCCGACGTGGACCCAGCTGGCCGTTGAGGGGATCCCGTCCGCCGTGAGGGTGAACAGCATGTAGTAGCCGGGCGGCGCCACCCGCGCGGTCGGCGCTGTCGCGGTGAGACCCCCGGCTGTCGGGGTGACCGCGAGCTCGACCCGGCGTGCGTTCATGTCGACCGCGTGGGTGGTCGCTGACGGCGCCATTAGCACCGCCTCGGTCGCCGTCGGGCCGGACGTCGCGATGCTGAACGTGCTGCCGTAGTCCACGGCGTCTGGTGCCGATGCGATCGTTGGCCGAGGCCCCTGGAACAGGTAAGGCGGTGAGTAGAAGTCGACCAGTTGACGACCACCCCCGGTACCGCTATCGCCGGCGGACATGATCCGGCCGTCCGGCAGCAGCAGCGCGGTCGAGTGGTAGGCACGACGAGGCCCCTGGATTGCCATGTTGGTCCAGGTGTCGGTTGCCGGGTCGTACGCCATCGTCTGTTTCTGCCCCACGTCGTACAGCTTGGAGCTGTTGCCGCCGATCCCGAACGCTGAGCCGTCGGGGACCTGCACGACGTTCATGTGGGCCCGGGTGGTGGGCATGGGGGTTCCGGTCTTCCAGCCGGCCGAGGGGTTGGCGTAGTCGTACTTGAAGGTCTTGTTCTGGGCAACCCCTTTGACCAGGCCGCCGATCATCATCACCTGCGACGAGCCGCTGGGACCGCCGGGCAGCATCAGGCCGCCGGGGCCGGCTCCGGACGTCGAGGGCAGCAGCGGTAACGTCGCCCAGCTCCAGTTGCTCGGGTTCAGCGCGTAGTCGTTGCGGCCGTCGACCTGGAGCATCTTGCCGTCGGGCATCAGCCACTGTGTGGGGTAGAAGTTGGTGACGTGCGCCGGACCCACCACCTCGAGCGTGCCCATGGTGCCCCCGGCCGGTGGTGGTGTGTAGACCTCGACGGTCGGGTTCTTCGTCGCGCCGTCCAGCTGCGTACCCGCCGTGATGACGATCCGGCCGTCCGCCAGTTTTGTGGATGTGGGGTAGTAGCGGCCGAGCGGTGTGTCCGGTTGGCGCAGCCACTGGTCGGTGATTGGGTCGAAGAGCCACAGGTCGGTGATGCCTTTGGGGACCGGGTTCGCCCCACCAGCGGAGAGCAGTCGTCCGTCGCTGAGCTGTGTCACCGAGCCGCAGAACACGGCCGCTGGGGCGGGGACCTCGTGACCGGTCATGGTGACCGGGTCGAACAGGTAGGACGCTGTGTTTTTGTCGGTGGCCTTGTACTTGCCCCCGAAGAGCAGCACCTCGCCGGTGTGGAACAGCACCGCGCTGATGCCGATCGTCTTGGTTCCCGGGTTGACGGCGGTGCTCCAGCTGCCGACCTCGGCCGGTGTGGTCCCCAGCGCAGCGGCAACGGCGACTCCCGTGGACACTCGCTGCGCCATCCGCGTGGCAGCGGTCTTGGGCGTCTTGGCTGTCTTACGACCTTTGAGGTGTTCGCAGGCGTGGTCGATGCCGAGGGCGCCGACCTCCTCCTGGTACACCTCGTCGGCGGCGAGGTTTCCGCACACCGTTGGGGCTGCGGCAACGGCCGGGTCCGGTCCCGTCAGCGGGGCAGCCGCGACGAGGCCGAGGGTGACAGCCGCGGCGACAGCGAGCGTACGGCGACGTGCGCGAGCAGTGCTGGCGGCAGTGGTCATTCCGAGAGTCCTTTGGTCCGGGACGGATCCAGCCGAGGGGGGGCCACCCTGGCTTGGTTTGCGCAACTTTGACATGGCCCACCTGGGTGGTTGACCTTGAGTAGGTGTTCGGTAACTCTGGGCAAACATCCGCGATGTGGTCAGCGTGCGGGCAACAGTCTGGCCAGGACGTTCCCGAGTGTGTGCGGGCGAGACAGCATCGCAGCGTGACTCCCGACAGCTCGACGACCGTGCGGCCTCGCTCTCGTGCACTGGCACGCTGCCAGGTGGGCGAGACGATTCTGTCGCCAACGCAGACCCAGGGCGACCAGCCCGCCGCAGCCGCAACGCCTGCGCCGTGAGCGCCTAGGACCACGCCCCGGCCACGCCCCATGCAGCAGCATGAAGGCGCCATCGTCTCCTCACAGGAGTGCTGGGTAAGACGGGCCAGCGTATGACGTGGAGCCGAGAGCCCCACATCTGGTGGAGGGGCTCTACCGTGCTCACATGGCAGAGATCGTGTTGCGGGTGAGGCTCATCAGCGGCGACCTGGTCGACGTTTCGTACGACGACCCCAATATCGCCGAACCCGAGAAGCTGATCGAGAAGGCCGTGTCAGTGCTGGCGGACGACTCAGGTGTGCTGCGATGCACCCATGGGGACCGTCTGGTAGTGATCTACGGCCGGGCTGTTGCCGGGTTGGAGGTCGGCCCGCGCGGCGCCGTTTTGTGACGCCGGCCCCTGATGGGGCCGGCGCCGACGCGGTAGGTGACTTACGGCGTGCTGACCTCGCAGGTGACCGTGGTGTCGCCGGGGTCGGCCAGGCAGGTGTCGGTTCCGAG
>JACCZI010000143.1 GCA_013696015.1 Nocardioidaceae bacterium | reverse complement strand
GTCTTGGACCCACAGCTGGACCTGTTGACGCGTACGGTGTCGAGCGCGACTGCGCCGACCTGGCTGGTGCAGTGGGAGGGGTTTAACTCGTGGGGCATCGACGCCGACAACCGGCTGGCGACCGCGGTGAGTCGGCGCTACCGACAGGTGGCGACAGTGTGCGGGGTGGCTGTGTTGCTTCGCCACGGGCGGACTCGCTCATTGCCGAGCGAACCGGATCCGTGTGACTAGCCGGCGGGGTCAGCCCCCCGTGAGCTCGTCGAGCAGCGCGCGTACGCGGCGGTCGATCTCGTCGCGGATCGGCCGCACCTGCTCGGGCGACTTGCCGGCTGGGTCGTCGAGCTGCCAGTCGAGGTAGCGCTTGCCGGGGTAGATGGGACAGGCGTCACCGCAGCCCATCGTGATGACGACGTCGGAGGTCTGGACGGCGTCAGTGTCGAGCAGCTTCGGTGTCTCCTGCGACAGGTCGATGCCCATCTCGCTCATCACCTCGATGACCGCGGGGTTGACCTCTTCGCCGGGGGCGGAGCCGGCCGACCGTACGTCGAGCCGGCCCTCGGCGTGGTGGTCGAGCAGGGCGGCGGCCATCTGCGAACGACCGGCGTTGTGCACACAGACGAAGAGGACGCGAGGGTTCATGCTGGCTCCCGTGGCACGACGAGTGCCTCTACGGCATGGTCGGTGGGGGAGAACAGGGCAGCGAACAGGCCGAGTGCAACCGCCGCGCCGACAACCTGGGCAGCCACGAACCCGGCGATCGACGCTGGTGCGATGCCGGCGAAGCTGTCGCTGAAGGCGCGGCCGATCGTGACGGCGGGGTTGGCGAACGACGTCGAAGCGGTGAACCAGTAGGCGGCGCCGATGTAGGCACCCACCGCCCACGCGACCTGAGCGGTGCGACCGGTTCGCGCCAGCGCGACGATGACCAGCAGCAGCCCGGCCGTCGCGACCACCTCACTGAGCCACAGAGCGCCGCCTGAGCGGGTGCGGGTGGACCACTCGACGAGAGGCAGTCCGTACATCGCGTTCGCCAGCAGCGCACCGCCGACGGCGCCGACGACCTGCGCGCAGCCGTACGCGCCCACCTCGTGGAGCGGTATGCCGGTGCGGCTCCGTCGCCCGAGCAACCAGTCAGCCATGCTCACCAGCGGGTTGAAGTGGGCACCGGATACGGGCCCCAACACCAGGATCAGCACCGCCAGGCCGGCAGCGGTGGCGAGTGCGTTCTCCAGCAGCTGAAGCCCGACGTCGGCGGTGAGCGACTCGGCGGCGATGCCGCTGCCGACCACCACGCAGACGAGCATCCCGGTGCCGATAAACTCCGCGCCCAGGCGCCGGGCCAGTGACGCCGTCATACTCGTGGCGCCGGCAGCGAGAACAGAGCGCCGAGCGCACTGATGGCGTCCGGGCGGGCGCGGTAGTAGACCCAGACGCCGCGCTTGTCGCGATCGAGCAGTCCAGCCTCGTGTAGCACCTTGAGGTGGTGGCTGATCGTCGGCTGTGACAGGTCGAAGGCGTCGGTGAGGTCACAGACGCAGGCCTCGCCTCCCTCGTGCGAGAGCACGATCGACATGAGGCGCAGCCGGACCGGTTCGGCCAACGCTTTGAGGAGCCCGGTGACTGTCGCCGCCTGGCGGGCGTCCATCGGTTCCCGGGCGAGCGGAGTGCAGCAGGCGTACGACTCATGGAGGATCGGCAACCCGTCAGACTTCGACATGTGTCTATGTTGACAGGCATCTATCTTTCATCGCAACATATCGTCACATTGATGCTTGTCGATATGAGAGGAAACGTTCCTATGTCTCGTGTCCAGCTGGCTCTGCGAGTCGCCGACCTCGACGCGGCGATCGATTTCTACTCTCGGCTGTTCGACGCCGCCCCCGCGAAGCGTCGGCCGGGATATGCAAACTTCGCGATAACCGAACCGCCATTGAAGCTGGTGTTGCTGGAGGGGGCAGCTGGGGAGCCCACTCGGATGGACCACCTCGGCGTCGAGGTCGGGTCTGCTGCGGAGGTGTCTGCCGCAACGCTGCGACTCAGCGATCACGGCTTGGCAACGTCCGTGGAGGAGCAATCGACCTGCTGCTACGCCGTCCAGGACAAGGTGTGGGTGCGCGGCCCGGGCGAGGAGCCATGGGAGGTCTATACCGTCTTGGCCGATGTCCGCGAGGACCTGGAGGGAAAGACGGTTGGCGGGGTTGACGTGGCCGGCTGCGCCTGCGCTTGAGCCTGGGCGGCCAGCCGATCGGTGAGCCGGTGGCCATCCTCTGCCGAGGCTTCCTGGCTGAATGCGCCGGCGCATGGAAGTGTCCGCCCCGTGAACCTGCAACAGGGTCTCGACACTCTGCTCGTGGTGGCCATCGTCGCGGCCGCGGCGCCGTTGCTCTCCGGCCTGATTCCCCAAGGACGTGTTCCTCAGGTGGTCGTCCTCATCGTGGGCGGGATCCTCGTCGGCCCGCAGATCCTCGGCTGGACGGAGCCCGCCAGCCTCGAGCTGCTGTCGAACTTGGGTCTGGGTTTCCTGTTCCTTCTCGCCGGTTATGAGCTCGAGCTGCACCTCTTCCGAGAGCGGCCGGGCAGGCTCGCTCTTGTCGCGTGGTTGGTGACTGTGGCGGTTGCGGTCTTGGTCACCGGAGTGCTCGAGGCCGTGGGCTTTGTCCGTACCTTCGTCCCGATCGCGCTCGGCTTGACTACCACGGCGCTCGGAACTCTCCTTCCCATCCTGCGGGACGGCGGGATGCTGACCGGCAGGCTGGCTCCGTACATCCTGTCGGCAGGCGCCGTCGGAGAGTTCCTCCCGGTCCTGGGGATCGCGGTTCTCCTGAGCGCCAACGGTCGGCTGCTCGGCCTGCTGTCGCTGCTCTGCGTCGGTGCCGTCGCCGCGCTCCTCACGGTCGCACCACGGCTTGTCCGAGGGGAGCGCATCCGTCGTGTCTTCTGGGAGCGCGAGCACGCGACCTCACAGACGACGCTGCGCTGCACCATTCTGCTGCTGCTCATCCTCCTCGCCATCGCGAGCGACTTCGGCCTCGACGTCGTGCTGGGTGCGTTCCTCGCCGGTGTCGTGCTGCGGCGTTGGGCGCCCGGCGAGGTTCACCTACTGGAGAGCAAACTCGACGCGATCGGTTACGGCTTCTTCATCCCCATCTTCTTCGTGTCGTCGGGCATGGGCCTCGACGTCGACTCCATCGTCGAGGCACCCGCGCGGCTGCTGGTCTTCCTCCTGCTCCTGGTCGCCGTGCGCGGACTGCCAGCCCTGATCATCTACCGGCACGACCTGGCCACCACCCAGCGGATCCAGATGACGCTGCTCACCGCCACGGCGCTCCCTCTGCTGGTAGCCCTGAGCCAGATCGGTCTCACGACGGGCCAGTTGCTGCCGGAGAACGCAGCCGCACTCGTCGGCGCCGGCGTGCTCTCCGTGATGATCTTCCCCGGGGTGGCGCTCGCCCTCGACCGGCGCACCGGCAGGGAGTCGACTGGCACAACCCTGCCTCCCTCGGTGCACTGAGACGGCCAGTTGGCGGTCAAGCCCACCAAGCGAGCGCGGGAAGGCTGACACACCGGGACGTTTCAGGGGAACGGAATTGTTCTCGATTTTCTTCGGGTACAAGGACGAAATCGCCGGGTGAGTGTCAGTGGCTGATGGTTTATTGAACACATGTTCGAGCGAGCGGTAGACCTGTTGGATGAGGTGTTTGCCTGCGACGGCGGGCGCGTCGTCCCGGCTTCGGGTGCGTTGCCGTCGGCTTCGTTGACCCCGACCCAGTTGATTGACCGCATCGCAGCTAACGAGAGGCTGATCAACGACCTCCAGTCCGAACAGGCCCGGGATCTGGTTGCGTTCGCTGACGCCCGGGACGCCACGGATCGCGAGGACGGGGTCAGTGGGCGGCTCCGGGGCCGGACCGCCGCAACCGAGGTCGGGTTGGCGCTCGGGATTGCCCCGATGACCGCTGCCTGCCGGATCGCCTTCGCGCACTGCGCGGTCACAGACCACCCGGGCCTGGTGGATCTGCTCGGCACGGGTCGGGTCAGCATGGGTGGGTTGCGGTTGGTGCTGAAGGCCACCGACGTCCTCCACCCAGAGCAGCGCCGGACCGTGGCTGCCCAGCTGGCCGAGGACGCGGTGGCGGACCGGTTGACCCCGGGAATGCTGCAACGGGCGGCGACCCGCCGCGTCCTCGACGTTGATCCGGACGCGACCGAGAAACGGGCCACAGCCTCGCGGAACGACCGGCGGATCTCGGCGGTCAACCAAGTCGATGGGACCGGGGTGTTCTGGGCCAAGTTGCGTGCCGAAGAACTCATTCTCGTCTACCAAACCTTGGACACCCGGGCCCGATGTCTGCGCGCTGAGGGTGACGAACGGTCCCTGTCTGACCTGATGTGCGACCTGCTCATCGAATCCGTCACCGGACTACCCATGACACCCACCGACGGGACCCCAGCTGGCACCATGACCATCGGCGCAGCCGAGCCGGGTGGCGATCGGCCGGACCCGGACCCCTGGGAGCCGGGGATCCCGGACCCGTACCCCGACTCCTGGGCACCCCCGGACATAGCCGTGCTCGGCTCACCGCCGACCTCGTGGCGGCTAGCCATGAAGGCCGAAGTCCAGGTGGTGATCTCGGCTGCCACCCTGCTCGGGTTGGACGACGCGCCGTGCCTGTTGCGCGGGTACGGGGCGATCCCGGTCGGCGTCGCTAGAGAGATCGTCGACAACGCTTCGAACACCACCCTGCGCGGGTTGTTCGCCGACCCGGTCGACGGCCGGTTGCTGGCCATGGACTCCACGGCCCGGTGCTTCACCGGCGGGTTACGCCAGTTCGAGCTCTACCGTGACCAGCACTGCCGGCTCACCGGTGGCCGAATCCGCGACATCGACCACGTCGACGAAGCCGTCAACGGTGGCCCCACCACCGCGGGCAACGGGCAAGGACTGGCGAAGAACCCACACATCATCAAAGACCACGCCGACATCCACGTCGCCGTAGACTCCTCGGAGCCGGTCGGCGACGGCGTCGACGGTCTACGGGTCAACGCACCGAGCGTGGTTTGGACCATGCCGACCGGGCACAGCTACCCGCTGGCACCGCCGCCGGCATTAGGTGAAGGCAGCCGACCCACATCGATCCCGACACCCCCGCCGCCGCGTGAAGAACCCGAGTCGGTGGCTGACTTGGTCCGGACACTGATCCAACGGGTCGATCAGCAACCGCCTCCTCGCACGCGGAAACGCCGCCTCCCCTTCGTCGTCCGCCAAGAACAACGCCGACGCCGACGCCGCCAGAGGCGAGTCGACCGGTCATACAACCGCGAAGACCGGACCTTCCGCCGCGACGCCGACGACACCCACCGCCGCCAAGCACGACAAGCCCGCGACCGCCGCAACCAGCGGCGCCAACGGCAACCCGTCTAATGGGTGCTTGCGGGTGGCGGGACGGGTGTTCATCCTCTGGAGCAGGACGAACCAACACGGGCGGCGCTGACCCAACCACCCGAGGTCGCTAAATTGTCCAGAGCTGGCGCTTACTTTCCGGCTCGCGGTCGGTCTATAGGTGGTGAGCGCGGCGATTGGCCTGTGGCTCGGAGAGGAGTGCGCGATGAGCGGAGTGCGAGTTTTGGTCGGGACCCGGAAGGGCGCATTTGTGATGACTGCGGACGGCACCCGGGATCGTTGGGACATCGAGGGCCCACATTTCGCCGGGTGGGAGATCTACCACGTCAAGGGGGCCGCCGCTCAGGACCGGGTGTATGCCTCGCAGTCCAGCGGCTGGTTCGGGCAGCTCATTCAGCGCTCCGATGATGGCGGCAAGACGTGGGAACCGATGGGCAACAGGTTCGAATACGACGGAGTCCCGGGTACGCACCAGTGGTACGACGGCACGCCGCACCCGTGGGAGTTCGCCCGGGTGTGGCACCTCGAGCCGTCGTTGACCGACCCAGACACCGTCTACGCCGGCGTCGAGGACGCAGCCCTGTTTCGCTCCACGGACGGTGGGCAGGAGTGGCAGGAGCTGTCCGGCTTGCGGGGCCACGACACCGGGTCCTCCTGGCAGCCGGGTGCTGGTGGGATGTGTTTGCACACGATCCTCCAGGACCCGCGCAACAACGGCCGAATGTTCGTCGCCATCTCGGCGGCCGGCGCATTCCGCAGCGACGACGCCGGAACGACGTGGGCGCCGGTGAACCGCGGCCTGCAGTCAGAGGGCATCCCCGACTCCGAGGCCGAGGTTGGCCACTGTGTTCACCGGATCGCGATGCACCCCTCGCGTCCTGATGTGTTGTTCATGCAGAAGCACTGGGACGTCATGCGCAGCGACGACGCGGGAGACTCTTGGCACGAGGTCAGCGGTGACCTGCCGACGGACTTCGGGTTCCCGATCGACGTGCATGCACACGAGCCAGACACCGTCTACGTGGTACCCATCACGAGTGACTCGGAGCACTTCCCGCCTGACGGCAAGCTGCGGGTCTACCGCAGCCGGACCGGCGGCAACGAATGGGAGCCGCTCACCAGCGGGCTGCCCCAAAGCCACTGCTACGTCAACGTGCTGCGCGACGCGATGGCCGTCGATTGGCTTGACCCATGCGGGGTCTACTTCGGCACGACTGGCGGACAGGTCTACGCCTCGGCCGATGCTGGCGACGGGTGGGTGTCGATCGCACGCGACCTGCCGCCGGTGCTCTCGGTGGAAGTCCAGACTCTGCCATGATCCG
>JACCZI010000139.1 GCA_013696015.1 Nocardioidaceae bacterium | reverse complement strand
CTTGGCGCCCGTGGCGTTGTTGACCACCTTCGTCGAGTTCACGAACGGCTGGCCTCGGCCGAGGTCGAACTGTGGGTTGGCCAGCGATGTCTTCTTGTAGAAGATGTCACCGCCCGACACCGGCGCGGTCGCGAAGAAGTAGAGCTCCTGGTTGGTCTCGTCAATCATGATGATGGGGCGGGTGTGGTCGTCGGCCACCGTGCCGGCCACGACGAAGCTCCAGTCTCCGGTGCCGTCGGCGAGCGGTTGGCGGACGAGCACGCCGACGAGCGGCGCGGTCGGAGGGTCGCTGGCCAGATCACCGTTCGAGGTCTTGACCGCCGCGAAGATCCGGCCGGTCTTGTCACCGGCCAATTGCTTGAGGTTCATGTGGTCATCGGCGAGGCTCTGCCCGGCCAAGGCGTTCTCGACGGCCCAGACGTTCAGCGGTTGGCCGTCGGTGTGGATGGCGAACCGGACGACATCGTTGCCCTGATCCGACCACAGCACACCGATGTGGCCGTTGAAAGCGATGACGGAGGAGATGTCGTCGTTGGTGAGGTCGGTGTCGGGCACTTGCGGCCTGAAGCCCGCGGTCCAGTTCTGGCCGTTGCTGTCGGACACGGAGACCCAGAGCTTGGAGGCTCGGGTGTAGGTCACCCACAGCCGGCGCGTGGTGTCCTGCTCGATCGTGGCGGACTCGGAGCCGCCACCGGTTGACAGGGTGATCGGGTAACCGGCGTCCTTCGACCAGGTGCGGTTGGCCGGGTTGAACGAGAACCGGTCCACTCTCGGCGCCGTGGTCGAAGTCCTGGAGACCACGTGCAGCTTGTTGTCCCGTGGCACCCACAACGCGTCGCCGGTGCTGTTCAGCCGGTCGTCGACGAGAGTGCCGGTGTCCCACCAGGTGTGGTCCGCGCGCAGTTCGAAGATGTGGACGAGGTTGCCGACAGGGCTGACCATCAGCGCCCACCAGGATCCGTCGGCGTACCACAGCTTGCTCTGCGGCTTGTCGGCGGTCGGCTTCTGCACCGACGTCGCGTACGTCGCACCTTCGTACGTGACCGGTTGTCCCACCGTGGCGGCATCTGCCGGCGCGGCAGCCACGAGGGTGCTGACGAGTACGGCGGCACAGGTGACCACGCACAGCGCGAGCCGACGTACCCGGTCCGTGGTACCGAGAATGGTCGTCATGGTGTTTTCCCCTGGTCATGACTGAGGCTGATGAGGATTTCGCTGATCGGTTCCACGAGACGCTGAAAGGAAATGGGGTACGGGTGGCGTACGACGTGGGCGAGCCGGTCGCCGAATGTCCGGTCCATGAGCTCGCGCTCACGGGCCGGCGCACTCTCTACCGTCTCGCTGCGCAGGGCGGGAAAGCCGAAGCGGAACTCGCGGTAGCAGGCCATGAAAGGCGCGCGCTCTTCCTCGAGGCTGGCCAGCATGCGCTGACCCACCTCGCCCCCCGCGACGGTGTGCACACTGACGTCCTCGCGGTCATGGGTCACCAGCAGCAGCAGCGCATCCAGGGTGCCGCGCGGCGCGATCGACCCGGTGCCGAACAGCTCGGCGGGAGGCACCTGGACATAGGCCTGCCTGCCGATGACGGGCGCGGCACGTCGCAGCACCGAGGACGGCAGACTTCCCGTGGGTAGCTGCCGCGACAGCGCCGATGCCAGCCTCGCCGCCGCCGGTAGGGCGGCGAGCCGCAGCCGCGTGCTCCTCGGCAGTCGTGAGAGGAGGTCCGGGAGCTGCCGGACGTGCCAGTGCCACAGCCGGATCGGCTCGGGTACGCCGAACATGGACCCGTCGGGTGTCACATAGACCCACTCGTCACCCACGTAGCGCGCACCGCGCGAGGCGAACGCGAGCAGCGTCTCGGTCTTGCCGCCCTTGGCCCAACCGGTCGCGAGCACGCCGACGTTGTCGCCGCCGGCCACCGAGGTGACGAATGCCGAAGCGTGCAGCGGCAGTACGCCGTTGGACAGCGCGACGAGGTTGATGATCGCCAGCAGGTGCGGAACGGAGCCGGCCCGCCGCTCGCAGACGATGTTGACGCCGGTCCCGATGTCACCCAGCGGAAGCAAGGCCCTGGCCGGGACTCCGTCGCGTCCGCGGAGCACGTAAAAGGAGGAATCGGTGAAGCCCGAACCCAACCATTCGGCGTAGGTCATGGGCTGCTCGTCATCGATCCGGTCGACGAAGCGCACCGTGATGTCGGGGCGCCGGGCCAGCGGCGAGCGCACGGGACCGATCTGCCGCGTGAGCATCGCCACGTCGGGAGCAGTGGCTGCGAGTAGTCGCAGACCGACGAAGCCGTGCAGGTCGAAGTCGACGTCCGGCACGAGCGCCGACTCGGCATTGACCCGCGGCGCCTGGTCCGCCGCGGCCGTCATCGTCGGGCTCCTGCCCTGCCCCGCACCCGGCTCCTGACTGCCTTGGGCAGACCGCGCCAGATGCCCAGGCCCCAGGCGAGGTGCATGCTGAGGAAGGCCGGCGCGACCCGCAATCGCGCCGGTACGGAGTCCAGTTCACGCGCGGTGTGGACCGAGGCCACCGCCACTGCGGCAGCGTACGGCGCCAGCATCGCCGCCGCGCGTGACGGGCGGGCCAGCGCGAGCACCGCGGCCGCGGCGGCATAGACGACGAACGCCGGCGGGAGCAGGTGCCGCGCCTTGATTGATCGTGGATGCATGAGCATCACCACGGCCTTGCCGTCGCCGTACCGCAGGTATTGCCCGAACAGATCGGTTATCGACTGGCGACAATGCCATGTGATCTCGATCTGCGGATCGAATAGCAGCGGCATACCGGCGAGTCGGACACGGTGGTCGAATTCGTAGTCTTGGTTGACCAATAGCCTTTCGTCCCATCCGCCGAGGCGTCTGATGACGTCAACCGGATAGGCCCCGAACGGAATGTGCTCGACCTCGCGCAACGTCGTGCCGTGATGATAGGTGGAATTGCCGACGCCGAACTTGCTTTCCATTGCCGCCGCGATGGCCTTGCCGGCCGGTGTCACACCCACGCCGACCTTGCGTCCGCCGACACCGCCCCAACCGGAGTCGGCCAGTCGCTCGACGAGGCGACTGACGTATCGCGGCTCGACCGTGGCGTGCGCGTCCACCCGCACCATCCACCGTCCTCGCAGCTGCGCAACGGCGAGATTCAAGGACGCGGGGATGTTCGGCCGCGGATTGTGCAGCAGCTCGATACGCTCGTCCTCGGCCATCTGAGCCTTGACCACGTCGACGGTCCCGTCGGCGGACCCACCGTCCACGACGATGATCTGCAGGTTCTGGTATTCCTGTCCGCGTACGGCAAGCAGGCAATCGCCGATGAAGGCTTCCTCGTTGCGAGCGGGAATCACGACGCTGACGAGTTCACCCTGAGGTGGTGGCGTCACGAGCGCACCGCACCCTGCACGCACATCACCATCTGTCGACTACCCCCGGCCAGTCACGCACGTCAGTTCCGGCCAAGTCAATCACCTCGTCTCGGCAACTGCCAACGTGATCGGCAAAATACGTCGGGCCGTGTTCGATCAATCACGAGAATGCAATATCGGCCGATGGTGACGAGCCGGGCTAGCTGAGCTGCTCCACACCGGAATCCAGCACCACGCCGTCCACGCCGATGAACTGCCAGGTGTAGGAGTCCGCGCGCAACTCCAACCGGAGAACGCCAGCGGTCCCATCGGTCTGCGCCTCTCGGTGGGGG
>JACCZI010000126.1 GCA_013696015.1 Nocardioidaceae bacterium | reverse complement strand
CTATCGTGCCGAGCAGCAGCCCGAGCCGGATGGCTACGAACCTTCGCTCATCTTCATCGGGGACCCACCCTGGCAGCATGTCGGTCAACGCGGCGGTGATTTGTTCTTTGGGGGCGTTCTCCGCGAGCTGAAAGCGTTGGCGGACCATCTGCGCCCATGCCCCGAACGCCACCGAACCGTACGACGCGCACCTACCTTCGTGCCAAAACACCCGGAAGGCCAATCCGTCGAGATAGGTGACGAACTCACCCACCAACCGGGACTTACCCACCCCTTGGCCGCCCGAGGCAAGGACGACTCGGGGTCGGGCGTCCTCGACGGTGGCGGAGAACAGCTCCTTGATCAGTCCCAGCTCCCGAACCCGGCCGACCAGGGGTGCTTCCACCAGAGTGCCGGTGGCGGCACCACCACGCAGACCCACCGCGCGTACCGCCCGCCACAGGTGCAACGGGACTGCCTTGCCCTTGACCTCGAACCAGCCGGCGTCGCTGAACTCCACCACGTCACGTGTGGCCTGGTGGGTTGCCTCATCGACCAACACCTGACCCGGGGCGGCGGTGGACTGCACCCGGGCCGCAGTGTTCACCCGATCCCCACTGACCAGACCTTCGCCTTCGACGGCCCAGGCTGCGACCTCACCGGTCACGACCCCACCGCGCGCGACCAGCTCGAGATCACGAGACACCCCGAAGGCGGCCACTCCCGATACGACCTCCAACCCCGCCCGTACCGCGCGCTGCGCGTCGTCGGCGTGGGCGACATCGGCTCCCCACACCGCCATCACCGCATCCCCGATGAACTTCTCCAACCGACCACCGTGAGCGGCCACTACTGAACGAGCCACCTCGAAGTACCCCGACAGCACTTCCCGCACATCCGCAGGATCCTGACCCTCCGACCAGGATGTGAACCCCACCAGATCCACGAACAACACCGACACCCACCGCAACCCCACCGACTCCACAGGCGCAGCACCAGGGTCGGCATGACTCGGCGGCACTGGCGCGCCACATTGACCACAAAACAGCTTGCCGGCGCGGATCGAAGCACCACAGTCGGAACAGGTAACGGCCAAGGGCGATCCACACTCGTCGCAGAACCTGTTGTCCTCGGGGTTGTCGCCGCCACAGGATGCGCACTTCAGCAAGCCCACTACCGCCTTCGACCGCCACTCATGAAAAGTTCGCGGCTGTTTGGATCTTGTCCAACTCGAGTTGAGCACCCAGTCGGGGTGAAGGTGGCGACCGTTGCGCGGGACAACCGGAGCGACCGCGACTTGCCCTTGACCTGGTGCTCGGTGGCCGCCGCGTACGCGATCGCCGCCTGGGAGGCAGTCCGGGTGGCACTCCCGCGAGCAGTGCGCCTGGCTTGGCGGCAGTCTGCACTCGGGCTGCGGCGTTGACCCGGTCCTCGGTGACCAGTCCCTTACCCGGGTTCGTCCACGAGGCCACCTGACCAGTCGAGACGCCCGGTCTTGCCTGCAAGCCACCTACACCGACCTGCTCGCCGTGAGCGGTCACAGCCTCGACCAGCTTCGAGGCGGCGCGCACCGAGCCCTCGGCGTCACCCTCACTGGCGACGTCGAAGTAACCCGACAACAGATCACGGACATCTTCGGCGTCCTTGGTCTCAGACCATGCGGTGAAGCCCGCCAGATCGAGAACACAATCGACACTCAGCGCAGCTCGTGGGCGGCGGAGGCAGTGTCGTCGGCGGTTCGCTCGGATGCCGTCGCAGGAGGTGTCGAGGCAAGGGCTGGTGCCATGGAGGTCAGTGGCGCCCCCCACTTACCGCAGAAGCGCTTGCCTTCCTTGCCAGGGGAACCACAAGTCGGACAGGCGGCCACGAGAGGTGAGACGCACTCGTCACAGAAACTGTTATCAGCAGCGTTATTGCTGCCGCAGGACCCGCGCACGACCCACCTCCCGCCGTCAGGGCTGGGCACACCTTAGCCGCGCCAAGCCGGATGTGACCGATGCTGCCGTTGCTGGGGAATGACCTCGTGCGCGCCGGGGGAGCCCCGATTCCATTCCTCAGTTCGTGTCGGTGGTCAAGTGTCCCAGCGGTAGAGGGTCTAGGAGCGCCGGTCCCTGGCGGTTGAGCAACCTGCCCTCTAAGGTGAGCTGACCCGCAGGAGGTGGCCAAATGGGCGACGACATTGCAACCCGGCTCGGAGAGGTGCGGTTGTTCGCTGGCTGCCCAACGCGAGTGCTGAAGCAATTAGTCGACGGCGGTCGCGAGGTAGACCACAAGCCGGGCAGGGAAGTCGCCGTTGAGGGTCTCGGTGCCGCTGCCTTCCACTACGTCATGGACGGCAGTGCCGAGGTGACGGTGGGCGGATCACCGCGGGGTGAGCTGCGGCCCGGAGACTACTTCGGTGAGATATCGCTGATCGACGGGAAGCCCCGGTCGGCCACGGTACGAGCCGGCGATCAGGGGATGAAGACATACGCCATCGACAGATTCGAGTTCACCCAGGTAATCAAGACCCATCCCGACGTGGCCCACACGTTGTTGGTCAATGTTTGTGGCCGGCTACGCGAGTGCGAGGCAGCTCGATCTGCCATGGCTTGACGCGCGGCGGAATTTCCAGCTCACCCAAGAACGACATCACCTTCGCGGCCGATCTCAACCGGCAGCTGATCCGTGGGGAGTTGTCGCGCAAGGGCATCAACCTCGTCGTCGGTACGCGAGGGCGCGTGGTGGATGAGAACCAGTCGGCCGACGCCGGCCTCCCGCGCCAGGCGGTGGGTTTCGCCGAGGGTGGCATGGCCGTACGCGTGGGCGATAGCGCGCTCGGAGTCTGCGAACATCCCACCGTGGCACAGCACGTCGACGCCTTGCGCCAGCTTGAGGCCAGGGGCATAGCTGAGCGCGGGGTGGTGGTCCGGGAGGTACGCCAGGCTCGCGCCGTCGGCCTCGATGCGAAAGCCGAAGGTGCGGCCGCCCTTGTGCGGCACCTCCACTGCCGTGACCGTGCAACCACCGGCGGTGAAGCTGCCTGCATCGATGGCGTCGAAGGTCCAGTTGCCGCGTAGGCCGTCGGGCCCAATCGGGAAGTGTGGCGGTGACATCGCGCGGGCAAGGAGCTCGGCGGCCGAGCCGGGACGGTCGGGTGACGCTTCGCACTGGGCGGGAAGCATCAGCCTGACCTCGGCGTCATCGCGGTCACCCGCACGGAAGAACGGCAGTCCCTGGACGTGGTCCCAGTGCAGGTGGGTCAGCAGGATGTCACCGCGGTAGGCGGCACCGTCGAGCACGCGGCTGACTGACGACAGCCCGCTTCCAGCATCCAAGAGCAGCGTGGGTGCCTCGTAGCCCTGTGGCGTGATGGCGACGCAGGAGGTGTTGCCTCCTACGCGCAGGAAGTCGGCGCCTGGGGCGGCGGTCGAGCCACGGGCCCCATGCAGGACGATCTGCATGGATCGACAGCCTAGGCCGGCGAGATGACAAGTTCGACGCTGGACACGTCTGACTCGCTGTCGGCATTCTGTTAGGTCGGCGACGGTACGACGTGGCGAGCGGGACGATGCTGATCCAGCGATCACTAGGGTCGCAGCGACTAAGGAGACCTCATGACCGACAAGCCCTACGACGCCGACCCTGACGCCGACGTGGGGGGCCACCGCAGTGGTGGGCATGCGGACACTGAGTCAGCCGACGACGCAGTCGACGTCGAAGGTCACGGCCGCTTCGGCCAGTTCCTAACCGCCGACGGCACCGTGGACGACCCGTACCCCACGCGGCCTCCCGATGCACCGCAGCGCTGACCCGCTGCCGCTGCTTCTGGTGGCCGGTAGCGCAGTCGCCCTGCCATGAGCGCAACTCCTGGCCTTCTGACAAGCCTGCGCCACCGAGACTTTCGCCTTCTCATGGAGGCAACGGCGGTGTCCGTGGCCTGTTCGTGGGCCTACAACGTCGCGCTGACAGTGTGGATCTTTCAGGAGACTGGTTCGGCTGCGTGGGTCGGTGCAGCGACCATCGGCCGGTTTGTCCCTGCACTACTTTTCAGCGCGTACGCGGGGGTGATCGCGGAGCGGTTCGAGCGCGTTCGCTTGATGGTCGTCTTGGATCTGGCGTCGACGGTGGTCATGCTGGGTCTGGCGTTGCAGACCGCCCTCCATGCGCCGGTGGCGCTGGCCATTTTTACCGCGGCGCTCACGTCAGTGATGGGCACCGTTTACGAGCCGGCGGCGACTGCCTTCACACCGCAGCTGGTGGGTGAACGCGACCTCGGTTCTGCGAATGCTCTGCGCAACACCCTGGACAACGTTGTCGTCATCGCCGGCCCGGCACTGGGGGCGGTGCTGCTGCTGGTCGGTCCGGTGTACGTCGCCATGCTGGTGAACGCGGCCAGCTTCTTGGCGTCCGCGGTGATCGTCCAGCGGATCCACACGCGCAGTAAGCCAGTGGACGTCACCGAGGGCGGGGAGGCCGGACCGTTCCGGCAGATGCTGGTGGGTGTCAAGGCGATCACATCGTCGCAAACCGCAGCGGTCCTCGTCGCGTACAGCGTCGTCGCCAGCTTCATCTTCGGCGTCGACACAGTGCAGTTCGTTATCGTTTCCAGAGATGTCCTCGGCACCGGTGCCGAGGGATATGGGTATCTGCTCATGGGGCTCGGCGTCGGGGGAGTGCTCATCGCGGGGCTCGTCACCCGGATCGAACGACTGCCTCGGTTGGGTCCGGTGATCCTGCTGGGGATGGCGCTCTACTGCGTTCCGACACTGCTCTTCTTGACGACCTCGAGCCCGGCTGTCGGCTTCGCCGTCGAGGTGGTCCGCGGCGCAGGGACGCTGGTCGTCGACGTGATGGCGCTGACCGCGCTGCAGCGTGCCCTCCCGAGTGACCAGATGGGGAGAGTGTTTGGAGCGTTCGGCGCGCTGGTTCTCGGCGCGATCGTCCTAGGTGCGTACGTCACGCCGTTGGCGATCAATGGGTTCGGGCTGGACACCACGCTGTGGCTCTCGGGGGCGGTGATACCCGCGCTATGCCTGCTCGGAATCCCCGCCCTGCGGTCGATGGATCGGGAGGCGATCGGCCGACGGGCGGAGCTGGCGCCACGGGTGGACCTGTTGGAGCAATGTGACCTGTTCGCCGCAATCTCGCCCGGGGCTCTTGAGCAGCTGGCGGGGGCCGCAACCTACGCCGACGTTGCGGCGGGCGAAGCGGTGGTACGTGAGGGGGAGGAAGCCGACGCGTTCTTTGTGATCGTCGAAGGTCGGCTGGCTGTCTCGGCTCGTGGCGAGGGGGCAGCGGAGCAGGCGCTTGGCGAACTGCGGGCCGGGCAGTACTTCGGCGAGATCGGGCTGATCGAGCGCATCCCGCGAACGGCCACTGTGACGGGTGTCGAACGTTCGCGGCTGCTTCGGGTCGGGGGCCCTGACTTCGTCGACGCGCTGACCGAGGCGACTCCGTCGGTCGCGTTGCTCGAAGGCGCGTCGGCCAGGTTGCGGCGGACGCATCCGTCGCTGGCTGCGGTACACCACGCGGATCGGCCCGAGAGTGGCTGAAAAAAAGTTTGGATAATGTCAGCCAGACGACGGAACGGGCGACGACGCGGCGGCATGCTGATGACTGACCGGAAGCAACCGGACCCACCAGTTGAGGAGAAGTCATGACCGAGCAACAGAGCAACATCGACCCACAGGAAGACGCTGAGGGTCACCGGGTGCACCAGCGGCCGGGTGCGGACGCCGAGGGTTCAGAGGCCGACAAGGTCTGAACTGCAATGCGCCGCCTGGTGAGGGCCGCCCCGAAGTCTGGGGGCGGTCCTCACCAGATTCTAGGGTGCTGAAGCCAGCCAGCTCGGTGCACACAGCACGGTCGAGGCGACGACGGGCGAGCCGGGGACGGCCTGCACGTCGTCGGCGACCATGAGGATCGACGAGAGAAACGCCTGCAGTGAGGTGGCCACCGAGATGGTCGCCAGTCGACTGCTCGGCTGGCCGTCGTGTAGCAGGAAGCCGATGCCGCCGACGTTGACCCGACCGGTGATCGAGCTGATGCCGGAGTGACTGCCGCTGACCTGTTGCAGATAGGTCGCCTCACCAGCAACGGCTAGCAGCTCCTGCAACGAACAGGTGGGCCGCAGCACGAGGGCCGCCGGTGCCGCCCGGGGCGGGGACTTGTGTGTCATCCGGCGGGCGTTCCCCGTGGTTCGGGCGTTGCCGCCGATCGCGCGTGCCGTTGTCACGCTGTGTAGAGCGCCTACCAGCACGCCGGCCCGGATCAGGTCCGTACGTCGCCGCGGCACACCCTCGCCGTCGACGAGTGCCGCCGCAGGAGCGGCCGGGCATAGTCCGTCATCCGCCAGGTCCACCTCGGAAGCCGCCACGAGCGACCCGTGCAGCCCGGCGAACGCGCTGCGGCCCGACGAGAGTGCCCCGCCGCTGCACGCCCTGCCGACCGCTGCCAGCAGGACACCGACGACCGCCCGGTCCAAGACCACCGCCGCGTCAGTCGGTCGTCGCTCGCCCAGCTGTCCCATCAGCCGGCCGGTCCGCGACACCGCCTCTTGGGCAAGGGAGTCGACGTCAACCGAGGTCGGATCCCGACCGCACCAGTAGCTGTAGTCCGCGACGTTCCCACCCGCCGCCTGACCGATCGCGTCCGTGGACAGCTCGGCGAACCCCTGCCGGTCCTCGGACCGGACCCCGCAGGTAGAAGCGACGGCCGTGAGTACCTGTTCGTCGTAGTACTCCGCGGTGTCGATGGACCTGATCTGGGAGTGGATGCCGACCACCCGGCGAGCAAGATGGGTGGCGAGTCCGATCTTGGTCTCCAGGGATGTCCGCTGCAACGCCTTGTCCCATAGCACTGTGGTCGCGCTCACGGGCTCCGGGGTGGGCAGCGCAACTGCCTCATCAGGGTCACCTGCGGTGGCGTTCTGACGGGCACGGATCACGGTGGTGGTGAGTCCGTCGCTGGACACGTCGGCGGTCGACGCGTATCCCATCCGCGCATTCGTCAGCAGGCGTACGCCGACGCCGCGTGTCTCCGCCCGGCCCACGTGCCGGATCACCCCGCCCGTTCCGGCCTGGACCGTGGTCACGGTCCGGTGCACGGCGTACGCCTCGAGCTCCTCACCCGGAGCCGCGCGCGCGAGGACACCTTCCGCCAGCTTCAGCAGCTCAGCCAC
>JACCZI010000091.1 GCA_013696015.1 Nocardioidaceae bacterium | reverse complement strand
GATGCGGATGTCGCAACGTTCGTGACGTTCCACGACGCACTGTTCGCCAACCAGCCGGCCGAGGGAGGCCCAGGCCTGAGTGGCGACGACCTCGTCCAGATCGCCGAGCAGTCGGGCGCGAGCGGTGACGTCGGCGCATGCATCAGCAACGGCACTTACGAGGACTGGACGGCGCGAGCGACGGAGGCGGCGAGCCAGGACGGCGTCGTACAGACTCCCACAGTGCGGGTCAACGGCACGGACGTCATAGGGCAGGGCGGCAACGTGCCTAGCGCCCAAGACCTGATGGCGGCGATCAGCGAGGCTCGCGACGCCGCACCGGCGTCGTGAGCCGGCGCCACACCAGCCGCCGCGCGCTGCGGGGACAGCTCACCGCAACCAGACGAGCCCCCACTGAACGGTCTCGGGTCCGTCCAGCGGGGGTCGCGGCCCCACAGTCTCACGCGCGGGGCACAATGTCCGAATTACTACAGGAGTGGTGCACAACATCACCGTGGGTGAGACACACGGGCAGCGCCACTCGCGGGCCGCATGCCAGTGAAAGTGTCGCACCCGGGCAGTGGCGACTACGCTGACGTTGTGTTGTCAGCCGACAGCGGCGCGTGTCTGCCCCTGCACGGAACGCTACGCGGCATTCGTGCCGTGCTCGTGGCGGCTGCCGCGATAGGTATCGGCGTCGCGGGTCACGTCGTCGGCAGCGGATCGACGCCGAGCGTGCCGACCGCTGTGGTCCTCGTGCTGGGGGCCAGCATGCTGTGCGCTGCCTTGAGTGGACGGCGTTGGACGCCGGCTCGACTGACCGCGGCCCTCCTTCTGACTCAGGGCGGCCTGCACCTGCTGGGCTCCGGTGACGCTGGCGTCTCGGCGGGCCCTGCCATGGTGATCTGGCACCTGGCGGCGACGGCCGTCTCGGTTGCGGTGCTGACTCGCGGCGAGGATCTGATCTGGGTTGTCGTCGATGTGCTCGCGCTGCGGCCATGGCGGTGGCTGACCGAGTCACTGATCCCAGTGCAGGCCCATCGTCGGCTGTCGCTGCTGCACCACTTCGGCCGGCTCGGCGCCAGCCGACCCACTCTGATCGCACCCGTGCGAGGTCCTCCGCTCTGAGCGGCCATCTGGCCCCTGCCCGGCCGTTGCCGGCGTTCCGATCGCTCAGCGCACAAAGGGGAAGTCCATGCCTGGTTGCCTGCACGTCCGCATCCTGCTGGTCGTCCTTGTCGGCTTGTCCGGGCTCGCGGTCGCGCCGTCATCGGCGGCGGCACACGTCGAGCTCGTGAGCTCAACTCCGCAGGACGGTTCTCGCTCGACCCAGGAACCGACATCGATCGAGTTGACGTTCGACGAGAACGTCGCCCAGCCGGCTTTCGTCGTAGTCACGGCCCCCGACGGCAGCCGGCTCGATGCAGCCCATCCCCAGGTGCTCGACAACACCGTGACCGGATCAGTCGGGGCGGTGGGTCTCGCGGGGACGTACACACTGGCCTACCGGGTGGTCGGCGCCGACGGGCACCCGATCAGCGGCGAGATAAGATACACGGTCACCTCGGGACGCGAGCCGCAGACCGACGCCATGACCAGTGCGCCGGCCGACGACGCCTCGTTCTGGAGCGGCCACTGGCCGCAGGTGTTCATCGCCTTGGGAGGCGGACTTGCCGCCTTGTTCATCGCTCCCATCCGGCGGCGGCGTGCCTGAGGGGAGCGCTCTGCGTACGTCTGCGCCGGCGACCGTGCCGCGGGCCAGCGTGGTGCGCTGGGCGGCCGCGACGTTCCTGCTCGCGGCCGCTACGCTGGTGGTGGCACTGGTCCTCGGGCACGGGGCGCCACGCAGCGAGCCAGCCGGCATCCCCACCCCGGGGGCAGTGACCGGCTGGGGCCTGCCCGTCATAGGCCTCGTCGCCAACGTCGCCGGCATCGCCACAGTGGGCCTGCTGCTCGCCGCCGTCCTGCTGGTGCCGTCGCCACGCGGTGAGCTCACCGGAATGTGTCTGAGGGCTTCACGAGCGGCGGGCTGGACCGCCCTGGTGTGGGCGGTTGCGCCACTGCTGCTGGTCGTCTTGACCGTCTCCGACATCTTCGCGGTGCCGTTGCGGGAGGCGTTCTCGGTGCCGCTGCTGTCGGGATTCGTCCGCGAGACGTCGACCGGCCAGTCCCTGGTCGTGCAGAGCGCCCTCGCGCTCGTGGTGTGCGTCCTCAGCCGTTGGACCCTTACCGTTCGGGAGGGTGCCCTGCTCCTCGGCCTGGCGGTGGCGACGCTGGTACCTCCGGTGCTGACGGGGCACTCGGCCTCGGCCGGCTACCACCACCTCGCGACCGTGAGCCTGCTGGTGCATGTCGTCGGGGCATCGCTGTGGATCGGAGGTCTGCTCGCGCTGGGCTGGATCAGCGTTGCGGGCAGCCGCCGCCTGCCGGACGGGGTGCTGCGGTTCTCGACGTTGGCCGCGTGGTGCCTGGCGACCGTGGTGGCGTCCGGAGTCGTCAACGCCGCCATCCGGCTCGGCGGTGTCTCTGAGCTGTTCACCACGGCGTACGGGGGGCTGGTGATGGTCAAGGTGGCCGCGGCTGCCGGACTCGGTCTGCTCGGCTGGACGCACCGCCGGCGCATCGTGCCAGGGCTGGCCCGGCGGATGGCCGATGACCGGCTCGACCGGGGGGCCGCGGGGCGCGCGTTCGCCGCCATCGCCGCCGTCGAGCTGACGGTCATGGCGATGACCGTCGCCGTCGCCGTGGCGCTCTCCCGAACGCCCACACAGGTCGAAGACGAGCTCGTCGGTCCCACTACCGAGCTGCTCGGCACCGAGCTGCCGCCAGCTCCCTCGGCGCTTCGCCTGCTCGTCGGCCTCTATCCCGACGGGGTCGGTATCGCACTGGTGGGCCTGGCCGCTGCGCTGTACGTCCAGGGCCTGCTGGTGCTGCGCCGTCGTGGCGTCGAGTGGTCGCCGGGCCGGACGGCGGCCTGGTTCGGCGGGCTGGTGCTCGTCGGGTGGGCGACCTTCGGTGGCCTCGGCCTGTACTCACACGTGCTGTTCAGCGCTCACATGGTCTCCCACATGGTGCTGTCGATGGTGGCGCCGATCCTGCTGGTGCTCGGCGCGCCGCTCACCCTGGCGCTGCGGACCCTGCCCGGGCCACGCGTACCCGGCGAGGTCGGACCGCGCCAGTTGCTGCTGTCGCTGCTGCACTCACCGCCGGTGCGCTTGCTCACCCACCCGCTGGTGGCCGCTGGCCTGTTCATCGTCAGCTTGTACGCCATCTACTTCAGCGGGCTGTTCGACGTCTTGATGGGCCACGACATCGGGCACGCCGCGATGGAGCTGCACTTCCTGGCTGTGGGCAGTCTGTTCTTCTACGTGCTGGTGGGCGTGGACCCGGGACCACGGCGAGTTCCGCAGCTGGTGCGCTTCGCGGTCCTGATCTTTGTGCTGCCCTTCCACGCGTTCTTCGCGGTGGCCCTGATGTCGTCCGACACGGTGATCGGCGCGACGTACTGGACCTCGCTGGACCGCCCGTACCGCACCGACCTGCTGGACGACCAGTACCTGGGGGGTGGCATCGCCTGGGCCATGGGGGAGCTGCCGCTCGTCCTCGTGCTGGCCGCGTTGTTTGTGCAGTGGTACCGCAGCGACCGCCGCGACGCCGCACGTCACGACCGGACGGCGGCTCGCACGGCGGCGGGACACGACGAGGACGAGGCCCTCGACCGCTACAACACCTACCTGGCTCGACTTGCCGAGCACGACGGGGTCGGGACGCCGGCGCGGCTGGGGGATTCGCCGGAACCGAGTGTGCCCGAGGGGAAGGGGTGACGTCTCGGCACCGCCTGTCGCCCGCTGCTGTCCGGTCAGCCAACCGTGAACTGGACCTCGTCGATGCGCCCCGGCACGAAGTCCTCTTCCCCGTACTTCGAACCGATCGAGACCGGTCTGTCGTTGCTGATGGACCCGAACGGAACCGTTGTTGAGGTAACGGTGTCGTCGACAATGACGCTCCACGACGAGTCGGTACGCCGGCACCCGACCAGGTGCCAGGCGCCGTCGGCCAGGCTGACGCTCGGTCCGGCGATCACGCCGCGGAGCCGTTCAGAGTCCTTGGCGGTGCACTTGGCACGACCACCGGGAATGATCTCCAGCTTGAACTCCCCGCCCGGGGTGGCCGCCACTCCCTTGCGGTAGATGTCGTAGGTCTCCCCACTGCCGGGCGCATCGGTGAAGTTGACCCAGGCCGTCACGTCGAAGTTGCTGGTGCCGGGGTTGAGGCTGGACGAAGCGGGGACCTCGACCCTCGAGCCGGACCCGTCGAACTCGTAGGCGGTCCCGACATAGCCCGGAACACCCAACGTGGCATCGATGACGGCGCCGTTGTTGCCGTACTCGGAGCTGTCGTACGCGACGCTCCCGGACGTCTCGTCGAAGTGCCACTGCCCGCGGACCCCGATGGTCTTGCCGCCAGGAAAGGTGCAGCTGCTCACCACGTCTTCTTGGTCGGCCTCGCAGGAGTCGAGACCGGCGTCACCCGACAGGTCATCGTTCGGCGCGGCATCCACGCCGTCGAGCAGGTCGTTGCCGGTGCCACCCGCCATGCTGTCGGCACCCCCGGCGCCAACCAGACTGTCCATACCGCCCCCGCCATCCAGGAAATCGTTCCCAGCGCCGCCAGTCAGGATGTCTGCTGCCCCGCCGCCCGCCACCAGGTCGGGACCTTTGCCTCCGAGCAGCGTGTCGTCGCCTTTGCTACCCGAGACGTTGTCGGCTGCCGCGCCGCCGCGGATCTTGTCGTCGTCGCCGCCCCCGCAGATGACGTCCTGGCCTCCCCGCCCCCTGATGACGTCGGCGCCGCCCCGACCGACGAACACGTCACCTTTGCGGGTGCCCCTGAGCGTGTCCGGTCCAGCGGTGCCAACCATCGTCGCTTGTCGTCCTCTGCAGGTGACGCCGGCAGCGTCAGCAGGTAACTGAACCAGGGGCACTGCGAGTAGTGCTGCAACGCCCGCGACCGCGCTGGTTGTCCGGTGTCTCATGTGCGCTCCTACCCGTGGGAGGCCAACCGACCGTGTCACCGTAGGCAGATCACGACGACTCTGTCCGAACAATCGAGGAGAAGACGACATGAGCGATGAGCGGTTGGCGGACCGTGTCGCCCTTGTCACGGGCGTGAGCCGCAAACAGGGCATCGGATTCGCGATCACGCGCAGACTGTTGCGGGAAGGCGGTAGCGCCTTCGTTCAGTCCTGGACGGCGCACGATGCCCAGCAGCCTTGGGGTGCAGATCGTGAAGGGGTCGACGGCGTCCTTGCGGGTCTCGGTGGCACTTCTCGTCTCGGGCACGCCGAGATCGACCTAGGTGATCCGGATGGACCGCAGCGTACGGTTGACGCTGCTGTCCGCGCGCTCGGCCCACTCAACACCCTCGTCGTCAACCATGCCCGCAGCTCGAAGCAGGGCCTCGGTCAACTGACGGCAGATGAGCTGGACCGCAGCTGGGCGGTCAACGCTCGAGCGACTCTCCTGCTCGTCCAAGCATTCGTCGAGAGCTACAACGACCAAGGCGCTGGCCGGGTTGTGCTGTTCACCTCGGGGCAGCACCTGGCGCCCATGGTCGACGAGCTGCCGTACGCGGTCAGCAAGGGCGCCATCCATCAGATGACGCTGTCTCTCGCCGACGCACTCATCGACCGGGGCATCACCGTCAACTGCATCAACCCCGGCCCCACAGACACGGGGTGGGCCGGAGACGACACCGAGCAGCTGGTGCGCAACGCCATGCCGAGACGGCGGTGGAACAGTCCGGAGGAAGCCGCCGCGGTCGTTATGTGGCTGCTCAGCTCCGATTCGGCGACCGTGACCGGTCAGGTGATCAATGCCGAAGGCGGCTTCCGTCGACACCGCCTGGGCACGGACTGACCGCCTCACCGCGGGCGGCCGGCGCAGGGTCAAGAGCACGTAGGCACGATGTGTGCTCCTGTCGGAGGAACGTCCCGATCGTCCCGTACCGGGGTACACCCGACGACGGCCCTGGCACCCGCATCCAGAACGGCGGTGTCGCGGCCAGCCCCTTCGGGCCACGTGGCGGGGTCTGTCCCGGACAGGTGGGCAACTACATCGTCACTGCGCACTGCACGACGGCCCCTGCGCTGTTTGCCGATCTGCCACTGCTGCGTCGGGGAGCACACGTCCTCGTCACGGCGGGACGGCAGGTCTTCGACTACCGGGTGACCGAGACACGTCGTTCCGCTCGCCGCGTTCCCTCGCGCGCCAAGCAGCGGCCGTGCCGGGCACCTGGGGGAGCCCGCGAACCGGGCCCCGATCACCCTGTCGACCTGCGCAACTCAGGAGGATCACGCCCAAGGCAACTACTGGGCCGACGAGTACGGCAACCCCGAGCACCGCATCGACAAGATCGGGGTCCTGGTCGACATCCGAGTCGCCGACGGGAACGGCCGGAAGTGACACCGTCCGGAGCGACGGGGAGCATGCATCGGTGATCCGCGCCCTTCTGGTACGGCTCCTCGTCGTCCTCGCCGTAACCACGGCCGGTTGCACCGCGAGCGACGACACGACCGAACGCGGCGCCACCTCCTCGGGCACCGCCGAGCAGCCCGAGACCGAGCAGCCGAACACCGAGCCACACCCGGTCTCGGTCGAGGCGCTGATCGAGAC
>JACCZI010000056.1 GCA_013696015.1 Nocardioidaceae bacterium | reverse complement strand
ACGAGCCCCGTGACCAGCGCCGCAACGCGCTTAGGTCGGTCGAGGTCGGGTGCGCGGCAGTCGGACCGGGCGACGCTCGAACGGTGGCGGGGGCTCCCCCGCCAGGTGCTTCACGGCCGCGTTGCCGCAGGCCAGCAGTGGCACCGCGATGAGTGCGCCGACGATCCCGCCGACGATGATGCCGGCAGCGATGCCCACGATCACTGCCAACGGATGCAGCGAGACGAGGCGCCCCAGCAGGAACGGCTGGAGGACGTGTGCCTCGATCTGCTGCACGAGCACGACCACGCCGAGCATGGCCAACGCGACGTAGGGTCCGTGCGCCACCAGGGCGACCAGGACCGCGACTGCACCGGACAGCAACGCGCCGACGAGCGGCACGAAGGAGCTGAGGAACACAATCGCCCCGATCGCCAGCGCCAAGGGCACGTCGAGCAGGAGGGCGCCCAGGGCGATGCCCACGGCGTCGGTGAGCGCGACCAGCATGGTCGCCCGGACGAAGGCGGTGAGTGACACCCACGCGACGCGGCCGGAGGCGTCCAGCTGCACCCGGGAGGCTCGGGGGAACAGCCCGACCAGATAGCCCCAGATCCGGTTGCCCTCGTAGAGGAAGAAGTACGTCGAGAAGAGCACGATGAAGAAGCCGGCGGCGACTCGGGTGGCGGTCGTGCCGACCTCGGTCACGCGGGTCACGACCTCGCCGTTCCCGGAGCTGAGCGCATCCCGGCCGCGCTGGATCATGTCGTCGATGGCGTCGTCGGAGAGATGCAGGGGCCCGGTTTTCAGCCAGTCCTGGATCTGGCGGAGCCCCTCGGTGACGTCCTCTCGCAGGTCGCCGAACTGGGTCGCGACCTGGCTGCCCACCAGCGCCAGGATCCCGAAGATCGCCGCCATGCCCCCGATGACCACCAGCGCGGTGGCGAGGCCGCGCGGCATCACCCGGTCGAGCAGGTCCACCAGCGGGCTGGCCAGGGCGGTGAGCAGCACCGCGATGGCCAGCGGGATCGTCACCTCGCTGAAGAAGCGCAGCAGCCAGAGCAGCAACCCGGCGGCAGCCGCAACGAGCAGCAGGCGCCAGGCCCACGACGTGGCGATCGCGACGCCGCGCGGGATCGCTACCGGCCGGGCCACCGTGACCTGCTGCGGCGGCGTCGTCGCCGTGTCGGCCGGTGCCGGCAGCGAGTCCGCGACGGCACTCTGATCGTCGTCGACCCCGACCGCGTCGCGCCGGGCCCGGCTGCGCAGCCGATCCACGGCCCCGCCGTCGTCATCACTCATGCGGCTCCCGCCCTCTTGACTCGACCGCCGGGTCACCCGGCGCCCGATCTGGCTACGTGGTCACGCAGTAGTACCCGGGCGGCCTCGAAGTGATGCCTCCGGAGCAGTCCGGCAGCCACCAGGGCGTACGAGGAGTCGACCACGAGACGTGGTGCGCGCGGCAACAGCCACCCGCCTTCGACGTCAGCACCGGTGCAGCGGCGCAGCACCTGCTCCGCCCGTGACGCCACGCTGTGCCGCAGCACACCGCCCGAGCCGACCAGCAGCTGCACCTCCCGCAGGTCTGTCCCGCTGCGCTCGACCAGTCGCCCGTCGGGGCCGAAGGCAACGCGCTGCCGCCCGGCGTGCCGGCGCAACGCCATCTCGGCCGCCAGCTCGGCGAGCCGCAGGTCGAGGTCCGCGTCAGGGGCATCGGCGGGCACGAGACGTACGTCTCCGGCGCACCGGACGGCACCCGCGGTCAGGCCTGGCGCCTCGGAGGCTGCGACGAGGCCGGCGACCAGCGCCGATTCGACTGTCGACTCCGCACTCCACCGCATGCCGAGGTCTCCCTCGACGGTGCGGTTCACCGGCGTCGCCGCGACGACCTGTGGGGCCAGGCCGTCGTCGTGCGGATCGAGCGCGACGACCGAGTAGACGTCGGTCGTGGCGCCACCGACATCGACCACCGCGACGTCGCCCTCGCTCTCGGCCAGCAGCTCGACGGCGGTGAGGACGACGTCTGGTGTGGGTCCGGTGACCATCGCGGCGAACTCGGTGGACGCCGACAGGTGCTTGCCCCCGATGACATGCCGCAGGAACATCGCCCGGATTGCCCCTCGTGCCGGGTCGGGTTGCAGCACACCGATCTGCGGCACGACGTTGGCCACCGCGTCGGCGTCGACCCCGGCGTCGGCCAGCAGGCCGCTCACCTCGGCCGCGGCGTGGGCATTGCCGGCCACAACGACCGGTCCCGGCCACGGCGCATCGGCAAGGCATTGCGCCGCGGCCAGGAGCACCTCCGAATTGCCGCCGTCGGTGCCGCCGACG
>JACCZI010000083.1 GCA_013696015.1 Nocardioidaceae bacterium | reverse complement strand
GGGGCTGGCTCGGACGGGACGCAGCGTGGTGGTCGCGACGCACGACGTGGAGTTCGCCGCCCGGGTCGCCGACCGGGTGGTGATTCTTGGTGACGGCTCGGTGATCGCGGACGGACCGGCGGCCGAGATCCTCGTCTCGTCACCCACGTTCGCTCCGCAGGTCGCCAAGATCCTCGGCCCCCGCCCCTGGCTGACCGTCGACCAGGTGGCCACGGCGCTGCGGTCCCCAGTGCGGACCAAGGATGGCGCCGGTGTCTGACCGTGCAGCGGCTCCGCCCCGCCCACGTAACCACGGCAGGCCGGCGGTCCGGGTCGGCCCCCGCTCGGCGCTCACCCTCACACTCGCCTCGGCCGCCGGGCTGGTGATGTTCTGCTGGCCGCTGGTCGCGACCGCCGACCCCACCTCCCTCGCCCATGGCGGCGACGCCCCGTTCCTGTTCCTGGCGGTGCTGCCGGTCGTGATCGCTGTGGTGCTCGCCGAGCTCCTCGAGGGCGGCATGGACGCCAAGGCGCTGGCGATGCTCGGGGTCCTCGCCGCCATCAACGCCGCGCTGCGCCCGCTCGGTGGCGGAATCGCGGGGATAGAGACGGTGTTCTTCGTGCTGATCCTTGCCGGCCGGGTCTTCGGACCCGGTTTCGGGTTCGTCCTCGGGTGCACCTCGCTGTTCGCGTCAGCCTTGCTCACCGCCGGGGTGGGACCCTGGCTGCCGTTTCAGATGCTGGCCTCCGGGTGGATCGGGCTGGGGGCGGGGCTGCTGCCGCGTCGGGTCCGGGGCCGGCCCGAGATCGCGATGCTGGCGGCGTACGGCGTCGTCGTCGGGTACGCCTTCGGGTTCTTGATGAACCTGTACTTCTGGCCGTTCGCCCTTGGCGGTGAGACGCAGCTGTCGTACGACCCCTCGTTGCCGATGCTGGACAACCTGCACCGCTTCGTCAGCTACACCGTCGTGACCTCGGCCCTGGGCTGGGACACCGGCCGGGCAATCACCAACGTGGTCGCGATCGTCGTCGTCGGGCCTGCGGTGCTGGCCGTGCTGCGCCGCACGAACCGGCGGGCCTCGTTCGGCGCCCCGGTGACGTTCGCCGCCTGAGGCGGCTGGTGAGGCAACGGGGTCCCCGGAATACTGGCACCAGCACGCCCGCCGACGCCGCACAGGGAGCCGAGCCATGCCGATCGCCACGCCGCAGACGTACGCCGAGATGCTCGACAAGGCCAAGCGGGAGTCGTTCGCGTACCCGGCGATCAACGTGACGTCCTCGCAGACGCTGCACGCGGCGCTGCGGGGCTTCGCCGAAGCAGGCAGCGACGGGATCGTGCAGGTGTCCACCGGTGGCGCCGAGTACCTGTCCGGCGCCACGGTCAAGGACATGGTGACCGGCTCGATCGGGTTCGCGCTTTACGCCGAGGAGGTGGCGCGCAACTATCCGGTGCACGTCGCCCTTCACACCGACCACTGCCCGCAGGACAAGCTCGACGGCTTCGTGCGCCCGCTGCTGGCGCGGTCTCGGGAGCGGGTCGAGTCCGGCGGGCACCCGTACTTCCAGTCGCACATGTGGGACGGCTCGGCGGTGCCGCTGGAGGAGAACATGGCGATCGCGGCGGAGCTGCTCGAGCAGTGCAGGGCGGCGCACGCGGTGCTCGAGATCGAGGTCGGCGTCGTGGGCGGTGAGGAGGACGGCATCGTCGGGGCCATGGACGACAAGCTGTACACGACGCCGCAGGACGCGCTCGCGGTCGCCGACGCGCTGGGCACAGGTGAGAAGGGGCGCTACCTGACCGCGCTGACGTTCGGCAACGTGCACGGTGTCTACAAGCCGGGCAACGTCAAGCTGCGCCCGGAGATCCTGCAGGCGGCACAGGAGGCGGTGGCGGAGAAGGTCGGTCGTGACAAGCCGTTCGATCTCGTCTTCCACGGCGGATCGGGCTCGTCGGCCGACGAGATCTCGGCCGCGGTCGACTACGGGGTGGTAAAGATGAACGTGGACACCGACGCGCAGTACGCGTTCACCAGGGCAGTGGCGGCGCACATGTTCAACCACTACGACGGGGTGCTGAAGATCGACGGCGAAGTCGGGGACAAGAAGGCATACGACCCCCGCTCGTACGGCAAGGCCGCCGAGCAGGCCATGGCGGCCCGCGTCGCCACCGCCTGCGAGAACCTCCGCTCCGCCGGCACCTCGCTGGGCTGAGCCGGGACGCGCTATCCCATGTTCACATGGGATAGCGGCACTCCCAATGGGTCCGAACCTGTTGGGAGTGCCTCGCAGCCATTGGAAGTAGATCACCGGGATCCCCACTCGTGGAGCGAGTTATCCACAGCTGGTCGCAAGGGCCTGGCCGCGCGCGTCCCGGAGCATCACCATCGGCGGCATGACTGGGTCCCTCGAAGCAATCGCCACCGAGCAGCGCGGCTACTTCACCACATCTGATGCGCATGACTGTGGCTATGACCAACGTGACATCCGCGACGCCGTACGCACGGGGGCGTGGCGGCGTCTGCGGCGGGGCGCGTACGCGTTCGCCGAGACGTACGACCCGCTGGGCGACGCTGAACGCCATGTGATTCTTGCCCGCGCCGCGATCGCCAAGCTTGCTGCAGACCGGGTCGCGTTGACACACCAGTCGGCTTCGTGCGCGTATGCGCACGAGCAGTGGGGATGGGACATGTCCATCGTCAACCTGACGAGACTCGATCGCGGGGCGGCACGTGAGGAGGCCGGGATAAATCACCACGTTGGCCAGGTCGTCGATGCCGATCTGGTCGAGCGCGACGGCATGCTCGTCATGCGCGAGGACCGAGCGGCGGTCGAGGCGTGCACCCAGATGCCTGTCCAGGCTGGCTTGTGCATTGTCGACTCGGCCCTTCGGGGTGGGCGCGTGACCAGGGATGCGCTCATCGAGTACGGCGACCGGTTCTACACCTGGCCGAGCTCACGACGTGCCCGTCTCGCGGTGTGGTTGGGGGACGGCGGGGCGGCGACTGTGGGCGAATCCCGGTCGCGATACCTGTTCTGGCGGTTCGGGCTGCCGGCACCGGAATTGCAGTTCGGGGTGCGGACCGGCTCAGGACGGCTGCTCGGAATCGCGGACTTCGGCTGGAATTCGTACCGTCACCTCGGCGAGTTCGACGGGCGCCGCAAGTACACCCGCGATATCAAGCCGGGAGAGGACGCCGGACAGGTGGTGTTTCGCGAGAAGCAACGCGAGGATGCCATGCGGGGCGAGAGACTGGGTATGTCCCGGCTGATCTGGTCCGAGCTCGACCCGCCGACGAACCGACTCACCGCCCAGCGCTTCATGCATGACATGAAGCTCTCGAGGTGCCTGTACACGCGCAACCGTGTCGTCATGGCGTGAGCGTCGTGCTTCCAATGGCTGAGGGTCACTTCCAATAGGTTCGAACCCATTGGAAGTGACCCCATCCCAAGTGAACATGGGATGGAGACGCGGGGCAGAATGCCCGGTGTGACGCATCAGAGCCTGCTGGGGGAGCCGCCGGAGACCCGCCTGCCCGAGGACCCGGCGCAGCGCGATGTCGACGCCGACACCGACCTGACTGCGGTGGCGCAGTCGCATCCGGCGTCGAGCCTCGCCTGGGCACTGCTCGCCGAACGGGCGCTCGACGACCAGCGCCCGGTGGAGGCGTACGCCTTCGCGCGGACCGGGTACCACCGGGGGCTCGACTCCTTGCGGCGCAGCGGGTGGCGTGGCGCCGGGCCGGTGCCCTGGGAGCACCAGCCGAATCGCGGGTTCCTGCGGGCCCTGGCTGCGCTGGCGCGGGCCGCCGAGAGCATCGGGGAGGACGACGAGGCGCACCGCTGTCGGGAGTTCCTGCACGAGTCGAGCCGCGAGGCGTACGACGCGCTGCTCGACGAACCCGGCTGACCCGTCCGCGGAGGACTGCGCACCCTCATCCTGACAGGCCGATTACGGCGTCCACGCGCCGGCTCCACGACGCCACGGCAGCCGCGTGCCGCACAGCGACCTCGGCTTCAAGGTCGCGCCCGGCCAGCAGATGGCGGACACCCTGATCGCACTCGCCGCCCGCGGACCCGATCCGGGCCCGCGGACGTGCCGGTGAGCGTGTCCGCGTCCTGCCACGGTTGCCGAGTCGACTCGCGGTCTTCGGCGAGCAGTCGGCGCTCATCCCCGTCCACTGGCAACAGCGCCACGGCGACCGGCTCCTCATCCGCCACCCGGGCGCCGTCCGTGCCATGCGCACGCTGTTCGACGAGCAGATGGTGCGGGCGCTCGGGGTGTCACTGCGCACGGTACGCCGCCGCATCGCGGACCACATGGACGACCAGGGCGTGACCTCGCACTTCCAGCTCGGCGTCGAGGTGGTCCGCCGCGGCTGGCTGTCAGCTCACCCCGGCCTTCGCCGCTCACGCGGGCGGCAGCACCATCCGCAGGGCAGCCGGTCGCACCCACCACGAGGCGGACGAGTACGGCCCGGACAGCTCGCCGTCGGCGTTGCTCCAGAACTCGTCGCCTTGAACGTGCACCGACGACCCCCGCATCGCGATGACGTCGTCGCGCTGCGCGTGGGTGCCTCGACGCAGTCGCAGGGCGTACCCCACCCGCGCCAGCGGAGCGTCGGCGTACGAGACGACGACGTCGACGAGCCCGTCGGAGGTTCGGGCACCGGGAGCGAGCTCGGTGCCGCCGCCCACGTACGCGCCGTTCCCGACGGCGAGCTGGATGACCTTGCCGGAACCGGCGATGTGCTCACGGTCCACCTGAATCTGCAGGGACAAACCGGGGGATCTCACCCCGGCCTTGACCGCGCCGACGACATAGCCCAGCTTGCCCAGGCGCTGCTTCCAGCTGCGCGCCTCGCGGGCAGCGTCGGCGCCGATGCCGACGTGGACGACGTTGACGATCACGGTGTCGCGGTCGTCGACCACGACGTCCACTGCCCGCTCCGCACCGTTGACGTGCTGGCGCGCGGCCACGGCGGGTTCGAGCGAGAGCCCCACGCCGCGGGCGAAGTCGTTGCCGGTGCCCAACGGCACCAGTCCGACGACGGTGGAGGCGAGCTCGCCACGCCGGTACAAGGCGTTCACCAACGCGTGCAGGCTTCCGTCGCCCCCGATCGCCACGACCGCGTCGAGCCCGTCAGACCGGCCGGCCAGGATCCGGTCGAGGTCGTCGGCGGCTGCGGAGGCCTCCACAGTGACCGGTCCCGACTGTCGCAGCACGGCGACCGCTGCCTCGATCGCAGCCTCGTCGCTGCCGCCGGCCTCGGCGTTGGTGACAACCAGGCGTGCTCCCACGTCGCGACACCCTACGCGGCGCCCGTTCGCTAGCCTTGCCGGTTGTCAGAGCCCCGCTCGCCAGCCGCGGCAGCCGGGGTTTCGTCGCTGGTGAGGGGTACGGATGCCCGCGATCGTGATCGTCGGCGCGCAGTGGGGGGACGAGGGCAAGGGCAAGGCGACCGACCTCCTCGGCTCCTCCGTCGACTACGTCGTGAAGTTCAACGGCGGCAACAATGCCGGCCACACCGTGGTCGTCGACGACCAGACGTACGCGTTGCACCTGTTGCCCAGCGGCATCCTGACGCCCGGCGTGGTGCCCGTCATCGGCAACGGGGTCGTGGTCGACCTCGATGTGCTGTTCGAGGAGATCGACGGCCTCGAGACGCGCGGTGTCGACACCTCGCGGCTGGTGATCAGCGCCAACGCGCACCTGATCGCCCCGTACAACCGGGTGCTCGACAAGGTCACCGAACGTTTCCTCGGTTCCCGCCGGATCGGCACCACCGGCCGGGGGATCGGTCCGACGTACGCCGACAAGATGAACCGGATCGGCATTCGGGTGCAGGACCTGTTCGACGAGAAGATCCTGCAGCAGAAGGTCGAGGGCGCCCTCGAGCTGAAGAACCAGGTTCTCGCCAAGATCTACAACCGGCGTGCGGTCGAGGTGGATGAGATCCTCGACGGCCTGCTCGCTCACGCCGACCGGGTCCGGCCGATGGTGGCCGACACCGCACTGCTGCTCGACGCGGCGCTGACCCGCGGCGATGTCGTGCTGCTCGAGGCCGGGCAGGCGACGCTCCTCGATGTCGACCACGGGACGTACCCGTTCGTGACCTCGTCCTCGGCGACGGCCGGTGGCGCCTGCACCGGGTCGGGCATCCCGCCGAACCGCATCGACCGGGTGGTGGCGATCCTTAAGGCCTACACCACCCGCGTCGGTGAGGGCCCGTTCCCGACCGAGCTGCACGATGACGCCGGTGAGCTGCTGCGCAAGACCGGCCACGAGTACGGCACGACGACCGGGCGGCCCCGGCGGTGTGGGTGGTTCGACGCCGTCATCGCCCGGTACGCCGCTCGCGTCAACGGTGTCACCGACTTCGTACTGACCAAGCTCGACGTGCTGACCGGGCTCGAGAAGGTCCCGGTGTGCGTGGCGTACGACGTCGACGGGGTACGCCACGCCGAGATGCCGATGACGCAGACCGAGTTTCACCACGCGACGCCGGTGTTCGAGGAGCTGCCGGGGTGGTGGGAGGACATCTCGCTCTGCCGGCGCTTGAAGGACCTGCCGGCCAACGCGCAGTCGTACGTCCGCACCGTCGAGGAGATGGCGGGCGCGCCGGTCTCCGTCGTCGGTGTCGGCCCCGGGCGCGACGCGTGCGTCGTGCTGCGCGACCTGGCGTGACGC
>JACCZI010000067.1 GCA_013696015.1 Nocardioidaceae bacterium | reverse complement strand
CCCGGACCCGGTCGGTCAGCGCCCGCCTTCCCCTTGCGGACGCTGCCGCCGTACCCGGGGGCCTCGTGTCCCCCCACGCTAGGAGCGGCCGCGGGCCGCGGTCAACGGATGGTTGCCCACCCCTGTGGATTCAGCTGTGCATGACGTGTGGAGCAACTGGTCGTCGGTTGTGGACGGTGCCCTTTGACCTGTGGACGCGGTTGTGGGGAACTGATCAGGGCGGCGCCGGGAGGCCCCGGGAAACCTGCACTGAGCACTCGCATCGGATGTCCACCGGGTGTGGACGAAAAATAAGCTCACTTCCCAGCATCGTTTCTGATGCGATCTGCTGGCTCGGCGGGGCGGGTGATGCTGTCGGAGGCCGCCGCTAGTTTGGCGGCGTGATCGCACCCGCCCCCGGACCCGCCGACCGACCCCTCATCGAGGTCCGCCGCAGCGCGCGTCGCCGGCGCACGGTCTCGGCCTACCGCGACGGCGACACCGTCGTGGTGCTGGTCCCAGACGCGCTCAGCAAGGTCGAGGAGGACCGGTGGGTCGACCTGATGCTCGAGCGCCTCGACCGGCGCGCCGCCCGTCGGACGCGCACCGATGAGGCACTGTCTCGCCGCGCTGCGGAGCTGTCCCGCCGCTATCTCGAGGGCCGCGCCCGTCCCACCTCGGTGTGCTGGGCAGACAACCAGCGGAGCCGGTGGGGGTCGTGCACGGTGTCCGATCGCTCAATTCGGCTCTCGTCCCGGCTGCGCGGCATGCCGAGCTGGGTTGTCGACTACGTCCTCGTCCACGAGCTGGCCCACCTGCTGGTGCCCACCCACGGACCGGAGTTCTGGGCGTGGGCGCAGCGTTATCCCCCCACCGACCGGGCGCGCGGCTACCTGGAGGGGGTCGCCGCAGCATCCGGTCTGGCCCTCGACGACGAGGCCGACATGCCGTCCTCGACGGCCTAGCCACCCAGGCGCGCCATGGCGGAGCGGATCAGAGCGTTTACCGACTCGTCCGCGCTCTCCGGCAGCCGGTCGAGCTCGAACCACGCAACATCGTGCGACTCCTCGCCGCAGGACGGTGTCGCACCGTCTGGTGCGATCGCGACATGCTGCACATCGAGGTGGTGAGCAGGTCGAACCGGCCCACACGGCACCTCGTGCCGAGAGAGCAGCACCGGCACCGGGTCGATGACCAGCCCGGTGATCCCGGACTCCTCACGGGCTTCCCGCAGCGCCGCTTCGGCCAGCGTGGCGTCGTCGGGCTCGCAGTGCCCACCGGTCTGCAGCCACCGGTCCAGCCGACGGTGGAGGGTGAGCAGCACCCGACCCCGCCCCGCGTCGACGACGAGGCTGCTCGCGGTCAGATGGTCCGGGTGGCACCGACGCCACATCGCAGCCGGGAACGCCTGGAGGTGCGCCAGGTACGCGGTCCGGAGCCGCTGCTGTTCGGCATCCGGTGCGCCCCACTCATGGAGGACGCGGGCGGCAGCGGCGTGCAGGCTCACCGATCGGCTGGCGGATCGCCCGGGCCGCCCGGGTCGTCGGCGGTGTCCTCATCACGGTCGAGCAACCGTCCCAGCGCACTGTCGAAGTCGTCGTCGGTCGACGTCGCGCCCGTGTGGTGCTCGCGCTCGGCGAAGCCCAATGGGTCGTCAAGGTCGTCAGCACCGGGCATCAGGTCGGGGTGCGCCCAGACGGCGTCTCGGGCCGCCGGGCCTTGTGCGTCGCGCAGCGCCGCCCACAGGTTGGAGGCGTCGCGGAGCCGGCGCGGCCGCAGCTCGAGTCCGACCAACGACGCGAAGGTCTGCTCCGCCGGACCTCCGGCGGCGCGGCGGCGGCGGACGGCCTCGCGCAGCGCCACGGCGGTCGGCATCCGGTCCCGGGTCGCGGCGGTGACGACCTCGTCCACCCAGCCCTCGACGAGCGCCAGGGCAGTCTCGAGGCGGGTCAGGGCCGCTTGTTGCGCCGGGGTGCGCTCGGGCTCGAACAGCCCGCCGGTCAGCGCCTCCTGGAGAGACGCCGGGTTGGTCGGGTCGATGTCGGCGAGGCCGGCCTCGATGCGCGCCACGTCGATGGTCGTGCCCCGCCCGAACTCCGCAACCGCTCCCAGCAGGTGGCCGCGCAGCCACGGCACGTGGTTGAACAACCGCTGGGACGCGCACTCGCGCAGGGCGAGGTACAGCAGCACATCTGAGTGCGGCTGCCCCAACCCTTCACCGAAGGCTTTGACGTTTGTCGGCAGCAACACCGCCCGCCCATCGGCAACCAGCGGCAGTCCCACGTCGGTCGATCCCACGACCTCTGTGGCGAGCTCCCCGAGTGCCTGCCCGACCTGTTGTCCGAACATTGCTCCGCCGGCCTGGCCGAGCAGGCCGATCAGCGGCCCGGCCATGGCCTTGGCCTCGGCAGGCAGCGCGTCGCTCATCGCGCGTACGACGTTCTCGGCGATCGGTTCGACCAGCTGCTGCCACGTCGGACGAGTGGCCTCCACCCATTCGGCCCGGCTCCATGCGTGCGGCGCGGCGCCAGCGGCCGGCAGGTCCGTGACCTCGTCCAGCCAGTGCTCGGCAAGCGTGACGGCATCGGCCACCTGCGAGCGCTCGGACCCGGTCGGTGTCGGATCGGCGCTGCGGGCGACGGTTGCCCGGGCGACCGAGGTCGCCAGGTCCCAGTTCACGTTCCCGGCGGTCGGCGACATCATCGACTGCACCTGCATCATCAGCTGCGACAGGTCCGGCATCTGACCGCCGCCGAGCGCGCCGAAGATCTGCTCGAGCGGCGTCCCCGCAAACGGGTTCGACTGGCCGCCGGGCTGCTGGTGGCCGCCCCCGGCCTCGTCGCCGGGCTCGTCGGGAGGGTCGTGGGGGTCCGTGGCCATGCCGCCAACCTACTCGTACGCTCCTGGCATGGCTCTTGAAGAGCGGGCACACCAGGCGGCTCCGGACCGGCTCCGCCTCGTCGAACTGCGTGACCACGCGTTCGACGCCGACGAGGTCCACGCCGCCCTCGCGGACGAGCGGGCGGGCGGCGTCGCCGTCTTCGTCGGTACGGTCCGCGACCACGACGCCGGTCGAAGCGTGGTCGCGTTGACCTACTCCGCCCACCCGACGGCCCGACGAGGGCTGTACGACGTCGCCGCTGCCACGACCGACCGCTTCGACGTGCTAGGAGTGGCCGCGTTGCACCGCGTGGGTGACCTTCGAATCGGGGACGTGGCGGTCGTCGTCGGCGCCTGCGCAGCGCACCGGGACGAGGCGTTCGCGGCGTGCCGCTGGCTGATCGACGAGCTCAAGGCGAGCGTGCCGATCTGGAAGCATCAGCGCTTCACCGACGGTACGCAGGAATGGGTCGGCACGCCGTAGGGCGTGGCCGCAGCCCCTCGACCGGTCGGTTTCGTACGCTGGCGCCATGAGGATCCTGCTGTGGCTGGCCGCGCCGCTGGCGGTCACCGTGCTGGCCATGGTGTGGGCCACGGTGGCGGGGCGGCGTCGGGTCCGGCCGCCCGACGACGAGCAGGCCCAGCAGCGAATGGCCGTAGCGCTGACCAAGCCCATGCCGCGCACGGTGCGGCCCGCGACGGCGCGAATTCCGGACCGCCCGGGCGGCATCGCGGTGCGACCCTCCCAGCGGCGACCGGCCAGGGCGCCCGAGCAGATCGGTCCTGACCCTGATGAGCCTCTTGGGCGCCGGTGACAAACTGGGGCGCATGAGCCGCCGAGCGACGACGCTAACGGTCGCCTCGCTCATGCTGGTCGTGCTGGTGGCCGTCACCTTCCTGCTGCCGGTGCCGTACGTGACGATGGAGCCGGGGCCCACCCTAGACACGCTCGGTGAGACGGACGGCAAGCCGCTGATCGACTTCGGCCCTGGCGTCAAGACATACGAGACCGCGGGCTCGCTGGCGCTGACAACTGTCTCCGTGACCCGCCCGGACTCCAAGCTGGGCCTGGCCCAGGCGTTCGAGGCCTGGTTCGACGGCAGCGCCGCAATCGTGCCACGCGACCTGATCTATCCACCCGAACAGTCCTCCGCCGAGGCGGAGGAGGAGACGCGGGCACAGATGTCGGGGTCGCAGCTGACGTCGGAGGTGGCTGGTCTGACCGAGGCCGGCTACGACGTCTCGTCGTTCGTCGAAGTGTCCAGCGTCGAGGCCGACGGGCCGGCGGACGGCACGCTCGAGTCGGGTGACCAGATCGTCGCGGTCGACGGGGAGCCGGTGGCCACACCCGACGAGGCGATCGCGGCCATCACCAATCGTCAGCCGGGGGACGCCGTCGGGCTGGACATCCGGCGCAACGGTGCGACGCAGGCCGTGGAGATCACAACAGCGGCCGACCCGGACAACGAGCAGACCCCGCGCATCGGCATCTCGGTGGGTGCTGAGTACGACGTCCCGGTCGACGTGGTCTACAACGTCAGCCGGCGAATCGGTGGACCGAGCGCCGGCACGATGTTCGCGCTGGCCATCTACGACAAGCTGACCCCGGGGCCGCTCACCGGGGGGGCCTCGATTGCGGGCACCGGTGAGATCGAGGCCGACGGCACCGTCCGGTCGATCGGCGGGATCCAGCAGAAGATCGCGGCCGCTGCGGACGACGGGGCGACCATCTTCCTGGTGCCGGCCGGCAACTGCGAGGAGGCGGTCGGCGCCGACGTCGACCTCGACAGCATCCAGCTGGTGCGGATCAGCTCGTTGCACGACGCGGTGACCTCGCTCGAGGCACTCGACGACGACCCGGGCGCCACGGTGCCGGCATGCGGATGATCCGATGAGCGACGCTGTCAGGCTCGAGTGGACCAGCGACGCGGTGGTGCGGCGCAGCATCAGAGAGGTCGAGGCGCACGTGGCCGGCTCCGGATGGGACCAGCCGCCGCGCCTGTACGCCCTCGTCCCGACCAGCGACCTGCTCGCCGCCGAGCCGCAGCTGGCGGCCAGCCTGGGCATCGACGCGCCGCGTGCTGCGGGCAGCCTGACCCCGGTCGAGCAGGAGGATGTGCCGTCCGAACGGCCGCTGGAGCTGGTGCTGCAGCAGATCATGTGGCCGCCGCAGGTCCTGGGCTGTGCTGCGGTGATGGAGCGCGTGGTGCTGCCGAGCGCGGCCGAGGCGGACCTGCCCGACGACGCCGCCGAGCTCGCCCGGGTGCTCACCGACCACCCGCTGCGTGAGGACGTGCGGATCGCCGCAGCAGCCACCCGCGACGGTCGAGCTCACTGCGCGGTGCGGGTCCGCACGCACGACGCGGACGACGCCGTACTCGATGGGCCTACGCTGGTCCCCGGTCTACTGCGCCTGCTGGCGCGCTCCCTGGAAGACTGAGTGGCGTGAGCGAAGAGTTCGAGTCCAAAGAGGTCGCCGACCCGACGCCCGAGCGGCGGCCCGCGATGACGCGACGGCGCATCCTGTTGCCCACCCTGCTGACCCTGGGTGCGCTGCTCTTCCTGCTCGCCGTCTTCACCGGGGTGTGGACCGACCGGCTGTGGTTCCAGTCGGTGGGCTACTCATCGGTGTTCACCAAGGTGCTCACCACGCGGGTGGTCCTGTTCGTTGTCCTCGGCGTGGTGTTCGCCGCAGCGGTGGTCGTCAATGTGGTGGTGGCCTACCGGCTGCAGCCGCTGCTGCCGGTCCGCGCCCGCCGCTTCGACCCGGTGTGGCGGTACCGCGAGGTGATCACGCCGATCCGCGGCCGGGTGGTTGCGGGCGTGTTCCTGCTGCTGGCGGTCACGGCGGGGTCGATCGGGTCGGGGCACTGGCAGCAGTTCATGTTGTGGCGCGAGGGCGGCTCCTTCGGACAGAACGACGTCTACTTCACGAGCCGCGACATCGGCTTCTTCGTCTTCGACTACCCGTGGTACCGCTTCCTGCTGTCGTACGGCTTCACGCTGCTGGTGGTGTGCGTCCTTGCGGCCGCGGCAACGCACTACCTCTACGGCGGCATCACCCTGCAGGGTCGGGACCGCATCTCCTCGTCGGCTCAGGCTCACCTGTCGGTGTTGCTCGGCCTGTTCATGCTGCTCAAGGCCGTGGCCTACTACTACGACCGCTTCGGGCTGGCGCTGTCCGACGGCAGCCTGTTCACCGGCATCTCCTACACCGACGCCAACGCCCGGATCCCGTCGAAGAACATCCTGCTGGTCATCGCGATCATCTGCGCGCTGCAGTTCTTCGCCAACGTCGTGCGGCGCTCGTTGCTGCTGCCCGCGATCGGCCTCGGGCTGCTGGTGTTGTCCTCGATCCTGATCGGCGGCATCTGGCCGGCGATCATGCAGTCGTTCCAGGTCAAGCCCTCCGAGCCCGACAAGGAGGGGCCGTTCATCGAGCGCAACATCACCGCGACACGCAACGCGTACGACGTCTTCGACGTCCAGATCGAGCCGTACGACGCCCAGACCGGCCTGTCGTCGCAGGAGCTCACGGAGGCTGCGGAGTCGACGCCGGGGACGCGGCTGCTCGACCCGACGCTGGTAGCACCGGCCTTCGAGCAGCTGCAGCAGGTGCGCGGCTACTACTCGATGGCGCAGACCCTCGACGTCGACCGCTACCCGGTCGAGGGCAGCGACCAGCCGCAGGACATGGTGATCGCCGCCCGCGAGCTCAACCTCGACGGCTTGCAGGACAGCCAGCGAAACTGGAACAACGACCACACGGTCTACACCCACGGTCTCGGGGTGGTGGCGGCGCGCGGCAACGAACGCAGCCCGTTGGGCCAGCCGGTGTGGACGGTGGAGGACCTGCCACCGCAGAGCAGCGAGCCGTCGCTGGAGATCAGCCGACCGGAGATCTACTTCGGTGAGAACTCTCCGGAGTACTCGATCGTCGGGCAGGCCGAGGGGGCGAGCCCGATCGAGGTCGACATTCCGCAGGGCAGCGCCGACGACACGGCGGCATCGACCACCACCTACACCGGGTCGGGCGGCGTCGAGGTCGGCGGGTTGTTCAACCAGGCGCTGTACGCGCTGAAGTTCGGTGAGCCCAACATCTTGCTGTCCGGGCGGGTGAACCCCGAGTCCAGCATCCTGTACGACCGGGATCCGCGCGAGCGGGTGTCCACCGTCGCCCCGTGGTTGACCGTGGACGGCAACAGCTACCCCGCGGTGGTCGACGGTCGCATCGTGTGGATCGTCGACGCGTACACCACGAGCAGCTCCTACCCGATGTCGCAGCTCGTCAGCCTCGAGGACGTGACCTCGGACTCCCTCACCGACCAGGGCTCCTACGCGGCGCTGCCCAACGACCAGATCAACTACATGCGCAACTCGGTCAAGGCTGTCGTGGACGCCTATGACGGGACCATCACGCTGTACGCGTGGGACGAGGCCGACCCGGTGTTGAACGCCTGGCGCGCCATCTTCCCCGACGTCGTGGAGCCGTTCGAGTCGATCCCGCCCGAGCTGATGGCGCATCTGCGGTATCCCGAGGACATGTTCAAGGTGCAGCGCGACATCCTCAGCACCTACCACGTGACGGATCCGCAGATCTTCTACCAAGGGGAAGAGCGCTGGCGGATCCCCGTGGACCCGACCAACACCGACTCGACACAGCCGCCGTACTACCTGTCGGTGCAGCGGCCCGGTGAGACGGCGCCCAAGTTTTCCCTGACCAGCGTCTACCTGCCTAACGGCCGGGAGAACCTGGCGGCGTTCGTGTCGGTCAACTCCGAGGCCACCGACACCGCGGAGGGTGGATACGGGACGTTGCAGATCCTGCAGCTGCCGACCACCACGTCGGTCCTCGGGCCGAGCCAGATCGCCAACTCGTTCCAGACCGACACCGGCGTGACCCAGGCACTGCTGTCGTTCAAGCAGAACGACACCCAAGTGCTGTTCGGCAACCTGTTGACGTTGCCGGTGGGCGAGAAGCTGCTGTACGTCCAGCCGGTCTACACCGCGCGCACCGCGACCGAGGGCACCTATCCGGTGTTGCAGTACGTCGTCGCCTCGTTTGGGGACGACGTCGGCTTCGGACGCACCCTCGACGAAGCCTTGCGGGTGGCACTGGGGCGTGCCCCGGCGCCGGGGCCCACCGCGCCCGGCGGCACCGAAACTCCCCCGGGCAGCGGCGACGTGGTCGACCTGCTCAACCAAGCCCAGGCGAAGTACGACGAGGCGCAGCAGGCCCTGGCCGGCGGTGACCTGGCGGGCTACCAGAGCGCGATCAACGAGATGAACGCCCTGGTCGAGCAGGCCAGGCAGGCCCTGGCCGACGAAGCCGGCTCGCCGCCGACGGAGCCGACTCCTACTGAACCGACCCCGTAACGGCGGGCCGAGTTGATCCCGCTGCGGTGACTGCCTAGACTGTCTGCGCCAACGCGGGGTGGAGCAGTTCGGTAGCTCGCTGGGCTCATAACCCAGAGGTCGCAGGTTCAAATCCTGCCCCCGCTACAAAGTGCACGGATCAAAGGCCGTTTCGCCAGTCGGGTGGACGAGTCCCGGGCCGACGGGTAGTGCGCTGGACGACCCGGACCTGGCAGCCGGTCCGGTCACCCCTCGACGGCTTCCTCCGGCGCTGGGACGGTGATGCGCCGATGGTGAGTCTCGTACATCCGCACCGCGACGACCAGACCCGACACCGCGGTGAGGGCGGCGACCGTCCAGATCGCGGCACGCACGCCCAGGGCGTCGGCCACGACCCCGGCGAGCAGCGCGCCGAAGGCGAACCCGCTGTCGCGCCAGAGCCGATAGATACCGACCGATCTGGCTCTCCACGCCGGGTGCGCCACGTCACCGATGGCTGCCAGCAGAGTCGGGTAGACCATGGCGGTCCCCGCTCCGAGCAGCACCGCGGCGACCGCCCACAGCGCGAACGCGTCGGCGAGCGCGATGAGTCCCAGGGCCACGGCCTGGAGCCACATGCCGGCAGCGATGAACCACTTGCGTCCCCACCGGTCCGACAGCGCCCCGGTAAACAGCTGCCCGACCCCCCACACCGCCGGGTACATCGCAGCCAGGACGCCGATGTTGGCGACGGACAGGCCGGCCGCGGCGAACAGGATGGGGAACAGCCCCCAGGCGAGGCCGTCGTTGAGGTTGTTGACTAGACCGGCCTGGCTGGCCGAGGACAGCGCCGGCTCGCGGAAGCTGGTCTGGCTGAACACCTGCCTGTTGCTCAGTTCGGCGTGCAGGTGGTCGTGCTTGCCGTCGGCCCTGGCGACGTGGCTGGCTGCCTCCAGGCGGGCGTGCTCACGGGTCTCCTTGACGACCAGGGTGGACAAACCGAGGCCGAGCGCGGCGAAGGCAATACCGAGCAGGAACGGTGCAGGCCGCAGACCGTAGGCGTCGGCGAGGTAGCCGGTGGCCAGCGCGGTGACCGCGACGGCGCCATACCCGGCGGCCTCGTTCAGCCCCATCGCGAACCCGCGGCGGGCGGGGCCGACCAGGTCGATCTTCATCACGACCGTGGTCGACCAGGTCAGCCCCTGGCTGATGCCGAGCAGCACGTTGGCGAAGATGACCCAGCCCCACGACGGCGCCCAGATGAGCAGCAGCGGGACCGGGACGGCGACCACCCAGCCGGCGACCAGGACCGGTTTGCGGCCGAATCGGTCCGACCAGGTGCCGGCGAAGTAGTTAGTGGCGGCCTTGGCGAGGCCGAAGACGAGTATGAACGTCAGGCCGGCGGTGTAGCCGCGCAGCCCGAAGACCCGCTCGCCGAGCAGCGGCACCACGGTCCGCTCCTGGCCGAGCATCCCGCCGACCAGCGCGTTGACGGCAACGAGCAGGCCGAACTGGGCGGCGTTTGCGGCTAGACCGAGCCGCACGGCACGGGCGTCAATGCTGGTCGGGGACTGCTTCATTCACCGGCCGACCGCCAGCTGCGTGCCGCGGTCCTTGGACACGTCTTCGGGTCCTCCCGCGACGGCGACCAGGTCGGTGCGGCCGGCTCGCTCGAGCACGCTGGCGGCGGTCATCGCCCGCTCGCCGTGCCCGCACATCACCGCGAGCGGGCCGGCCGGGATGCCGGCCGGGTCGTCGGTCGGGTTGTCATTCGTCTGCCTTCCGAGGTTCCCGAGCTCGACGTGGGCGGCTCCGCGAACGTGGCCGGCGACGTACTCAGCCTGCTGGCGCACGTCGAGCAGCGGACGCTGGTCGAGGGACGCGGCAGGCAGCAGCGGTGTGTTGGCTACGTCGAAGCCTGCCGCGGCCCACGCCGCGATGCCGCCGCGCAGCTCGGTGTCGACGTTGTCGTAGCCGACCTTGACGGCTTGCCAGACGATCTCGTCGGGGTCCTGGTCGTCGTTTCGGACGATGACGAGGTGCTGGTCGGGCGTGGTGAGCCAGCCGAGCCAGCTGGCGAACGCGCCACGCAGGGCGATGGAGAGGGACCCGGGTAGGTGGGCGTGGCTGAAGTCTTCGACGGGGCGGACGTCGACCACTTGGGCGCCGGAGTTGCATGCTCGGGCGACCTCGGCCGCGGCGAGGGGTCGCAGACGCGGGTCGGACTGGAACGGGATGGGACCGCGGCGGTTCCTCTCGGGCAGGTCGCGGAAGTACGGGGGGTAGGAACCGAGGGACGCAAGCAGCCGGGCGACGAAATCGTCCTCGTCGCGGGTGGCCAGCAGCGGGTTGGTGGCCCGTTCGGTGCCGATGGAGGTGGTGCGGTCGGCGCCGGCGGGCGCGGAGCAGAAGGACCCGGCGCCGTGGGTGGGCCACACCGGGGTGTCGTCGGGCAGTGTGAGGAGCCGCTGGACCGAGCGGAACTGGGCGCGGGCGAGCTCCTCGGCTCGGTCGGGGTCGACCAGGTCGGTGCGGGCGACCGCGCCCACCAGCAGTGAGCCGCCGGTGAACACCCCGAGGGTTCGGGGTCCGTCGTGCAGTGTGAACGCCAGGTGTTCGTCGGTGTGGCCGGGGGTGCGGAGCGCGCGGAGGCGGAGGCCGCCGAGGTCGACCTCGTCCCCGTCGGCCAGGCCGGTGTGGTCGAAGAGTCGGCCGCCTGCCGTCGAGGCAAGCACGGTGGCACCGTCGTGCGCGGACAGGTCGTGTGCGCCGCTGAGGAAGTCGGCGTGCAGGTGGGTGTCGGCGGCCCACCCGATGCGCAGCCCTCTCCGTTCGGCTGCGGCGCGGACCGCACGCAGGTCACGGCTGGCATCCACGACGAGGGCGCGACTGTCAGCCAGGTCCACGAGGTAGGCGGTGTTGCCTAACCCATCGTCGACGACCGGGTGGACGGTCAGGTCCGTCATGCTCACGCTGCTCCTTCGTTCGTCGACCTGGGGCGTGCCCGCGAAGTGCTCGTTGACTGCACCTGCGGCAAGCCGGCCATGACCCACTCGGGGAACCCGTCCTCGAGGCGTGCGGCGGTGAGCCCGTTTTGGTTCAGCAGCCGAACGGCGTCGTCGGCGTAGACGCAGTACGGGCCGCGGCAGTAGGCGACGACGTCCGCGCCGCGCGGGATACTCCCCAGTCGTGACTTCAGGTCTTGCACCGGGACGGAGACCGCGTCCCGGATGTGGCCGGAGGCGTATTCGGGTTCCGGGCGTACGTCGAGCACCACTACGTCGCCGTCACGGAGGCGCTCACGTAGCTGGTCGCGGGTGATGGTGGCGAGCTGGCTGCGGTCTCCGAGGTAGTCCTCAGCCAGCTGCTGAAGTCCGGCGACGTGCTCCTCGGCGGCCCGTCGCATCGTCTGCCAGAGCGTGAGTACCACCGGACCGGACAGCGAGTAACAGATGCGGGTCCCGTCGCGGCGCGACTGCACGAGTCCGGACCGCAGCAGCCGCTGCAGGTGTTGGGACGTGTTGGCGAGGGTGTGGCCGATCTCGTCGGCGAGCTCCTCCACCGACCGTTCGCCCTGGGCGAGCACGTCGACCAGCTCAGCCCGCCGACCGTTCGCCAACGCCTTGGCCGCCTCGGCCAGCGTGTCGTACAGCGCCGCCTTGGCACGGTGATCTGTCACGTCGCACCTTTCATGCCCAGAAGTATTCAAGATTTCTCTTGACAATAGCACCGAGCGGGAGTCTTATAAGAAACTACTTGAGCAAGCGGAGGGTGAGGGGTGATGACCGCAACAGTGAACACCGAGCAGCTCGAGGCCAGGTCAAGGACATGTACCGACCGTGGCCCAACAGCCCGACGGGCCGTTCCACTTCGAGCTGGGCTAGCAGGTGGCGCTGCGCGTCGGCTACTTCTTCGATCCCCGACCTGGCTGCCGGCGAGACGGTCGTCGACCTCCGCGGCGGCTCGGGGACCGACGTGTGCCACGGGGCCTTCTCGACCGTCTCGAATCGCTCGATCTGCAGGGG
>JACCZI010000060.1 GCA_013696015.1 Nocardioidaceae bacterium | reverse complement strand
AGACGCAGGGGGGAACGCCGCTCAATGCACGCGGGGTAGCAGCTGGACGGCGACATCGAGGGGTCGACCGGCAGGCGGGCCGTCGTCTTGGCAGGTCCAGACCTCGGACAGCACGGCCATCACGAATCCCCACGCGGTGACCCGGTCGGACGTCATGTCTAGCCCAGCTGCCAGCTGCTCGATCCGGGTGGGTACGAGGTCCAGCAGCGCATCGTCACGGCGGTCGGGGTCGGGGTTGTACAGCAGGGCGCCCACGTCGTAACCGGGATCACCTAGGTAGCCGTGGGGGTCGATCGCCAACCAGGGTTCACGGGTTGCACGCAGCAGGTTGTCATGGTGCAGGTCGCCGTGCAGGACCACCCGTCGCGTTGCTGTGGCGCACAACCCGTCGAAGAGCCGTGCGGCCCGCTCCACCAGATGCCGCGGCAAGGGCTCGTCGCCGGGGAACTTGCCGAGGTGGTCGGCAAAGGACCTGCCCTCGGTCTCCAGATCCGGCAACGCGCATCCCGGCGGCGGGTCGACATGAAGCCGACGCGTCACGGCGATTGCGGCGGCGGTCGCGTCGCCGTCGTGCTGCGGTACCAGCTCCGCTGCCATGTCCCCCGGTTCGGCGCGCTCCAGCAGCAAGGCACCGCGCTCGGGGTCGTACTCGATCAGGCGGACCGCGCCGCATCCGTCGAACGCCAAGAGGGCGGCTGCCTGTCGACGCAGGTGCTCGGAGCCGGGGACTCCGAGCTTCAGCACAGCGGGCGTTCCGTCCGTCCGCCGCGCGGGAACTACCCAGTGGTAGCTGAGTTTGAACGGCGCCCCGAGCTCGAGCTCCCACTGGTGACGCACACCGTCGATGTGGTGTGGCAGCTCGGCCAGCCACTGTCCGCCGTCGGCTCCCCAGACATCGACGACATTGCGTGCCAGCAGGGGAGGGATGTCGAGTGGGCTCACGGGGTTACTACACCAGCGCGTTGGGCCGATCTCGGCGGCCGACATCGTCGTGTCCGACAAGAACTCACCCAGTGCCTCATGGGCTTGGCTCAACCGCAACCACCATCACCAGCTCATGTGCAGCGGTCGGCCCTCCGCATAGCCAGCGGCGCTCTGGACCCCGACGACCGCGCGCTCGTGGAGCTCGCGCAGAGTCCGCGCGCCCACGTATGTGGCGCTGCTGCGCACGCCGGCGGTGATCGCGTCGATGAGGTCCTCGACGCTTGGCCGGTCAGGATCGAGATACATCCTCGAGGTCGAGATGCCCTCCTCGAACAACCCCATCCGGGCCCGTTCGAACCCGGCAGAGTCACGAGTGCGATTGCTTACCGCTCGGGCGGAAGCCATGCCGAAGGACTCCTTGTACGGCCTCCCGTCGGCACCGTGCATCAGGTCGCCCGGGCTCTCGTACGTCCCTGCGAACCATGACCCGATCATCACGTTCGCAGCCCCGGCTGCCACGGCGAGTGCGACATCACGTGGGTGACGGACACCGCCGTCGGCCCACACGTACGCGCCGCGCTCCTGCGCTGCGCTCGCGCACTCCAGCACCGAAGAGAACTGGGGCCGGCCGACACCGGTCATCATCCGCGTCGTGCACATGGCGCCGGGGCCAACGCCGACCTTGACGATGTCGGCGCCGGCGTCCAGCAGGTCGCGCGTGCCTGTCGCCGTCACCACGTTCCCGGCCACCAGCGGGACGCGGCGGCCGACCGCACCGGCGTGGTCCTCACACACCGACCGCAGCAGCGGAAGCACTTGCAGCATCCGTTCCTGGTGGCCGTGCGCCGTGTCCGCCACCAGCACGTCGGCGCCCGCCGCGAGCAGAGCGACTGCCTTGCTTGAAACGTCTCCGTTGATCCCGAGCGCAGCGCCCACGAGAAGCCGGCCGTCCGCGTCGAGCGCCGGGTCGTAGATGCTCGAGCGCAGCGCGCCGTTGCGGGTGACGACGCCGACCATTGCGTCACCGTCGACGACCGGTGCGAGCCCCATACGGTGTTGCGTGAGCGCATCGAACATCTGCTGGGGCGATAGCCCACTCGGCAAGGTCAGGATGTCGGTGGTCGTCACCTCGTGCACCTGCGCGAAGCGGTCAACGTCAGCGCCGTCCCGCTCGGTCATGACGCCGACCGGCTTGCCGTCGGCGACGACCACGACGGCCCGATGCGCGCGTTTCGGGATGAGGCTCAACGCCTCGCCGACGGTGGTGTCCGGCGTGACGACGATCGGCGTCTCGTACGTGGGGTCCGCCCGCTTGACCGAACCGATGGCCCGTCCGACGATATCGAGCGGGATGTCCTGGGGGATGATCGCCACCGCCCCTCGCCGAGCGACCGTCTCCGCCATCCGGCGCCCCGACACCGCGGTCATGTTCGCCACAGCGATGGGGATCGTGGTGCCGACGTGGTCAGGGGTGGTGAGGTCCACATCGAATCGCGAAAGCACCGACGAGCGGCCGGGGACCAAGAAGACGTCGTCGTACGTCAGGTCTCCGGTCGGCGGTTGACCGTCGAGGAATCGCACGGCGGCTCAGCGTACCCGCGTCGGGATCCAGCGCGTCATAAGTCTCGGATCGTCGCAGAGGGTGGGTGGGGGATCGTCGCAGGGATGGGCACGCGGTCAATATTTGCGCCGCCACTGGTTGGCGCGTTCACCGCGGGCGGCCAGCTCGGCGGTCTCCCGGACGCGGCGAGCGCGGGTCTCGGCCCGCTTGGCCTGCACGATCCACTCCAGGATCGCGCGCCGCACCGATGACGGGAACGCCTCGAAGTTGGTCCGGGCCGCAGGATTCTCGTCCAGCGCCCGGCCCAGGTCGTCGGGCACGACTCCTCGCTCCACGTCGTCGAGCCGGCTCCACGAGCCATCCGCCTGAGCGGCCGCGACCGCGGCCTCACCCGCGGGCAGCATGAGTCCTGCCTCACTCAACCGGGCAACCCGGTCCTTGTTAGTCCGCGCCCAGGCACTGCCACGCTTGCGGCGGCTGAACCGCAGCGAGGTGCGCTCGTCGTCTATGGCGCGTGCGATCGAGTCGACCCAGCCGACGCACAGCGCCTCCTCGACCAGGCTGTCGTACGACGGCGCCGGCCGGCCGCTCGCCTTGCGCCAGGTGACCGCCCACACGCCGTCGTGCTCCTCTGAGTGCTCGACCAGCCAGGCCCGCCACTGTGCACGGGTCTCGACATGGACGTCAGGATCGTCCTTCACACCTGCAGCATGCCCTGAAAGCGCCCCCTTCCGCCGGTGCGCCGAGTACGCAAAGGTGACCTCCATGCACATACGTACGACGGTCGTAGTAGCCGCAGCAGCCGCGGCGCTGAGCGGGGTGAGCCTGCCCCCGCAGGCCGCTGGCGTCATCACCGACGGGACCAGCAACCCGCACTGGGACGAGCGTCCGACCGGCACCAACGAGCAGTACCGGGGCCTCGACGCGGTGAGCAAGCGGGTGGTGTGGGTCTCCGGTGAGGAGGGCGGCGTCCTCCGGACGACGGACAAGGGCCAGACCTGGCGCGACGTCGCACCACCGGGAACGAGCAAGCTGGCCTTCCGAGACGTCGAGGCGACGAGCCGGCGGCACGCCAGCGTGCTGTCGATCGGGACCGGCACCGACTCGCGGATCTATACCACCGAAGACGCCGGGAAGACGTGGACGCTGGCGTTCGTCAACCGCGCGCCGAACGCGTTCTACGACTGCATGGCGTTCTGGGGTGAGGGCAAGCACGGCCTGGCGGTCAGCGACCCGGTCAACGGCAAGTTCCGCATCATCCGTACCCGCGACTTCGGCACCAGCTGGCGGGTGCTGTCGGACCGCGGCATGCCGCGCGCCAAGGACGGCGAGTTTGCCTTTGCAGCCTCGGGCACGTGCCTTGTGGCCGAGGGGAGCAGCCGCGCGTGGCTCGGCTCCGGTGGCGGCGCGTCGCGGGTGTTCCGCACCCGCGATCGTGGTCTCACCTGGAAGGTCTCGCCGTCGCGGATCCCCGCGGCAGCGGCCGGCGGTGTCTTCTCGCTCGCGTTCCGGAACGCCCGCACCGGCATGGCCGTCGGCGGAGACTTCACCAAACCGCGCAAGGAGGATGACACCGCCTCACGCACGCGCAACCACGGCAGCGGCTGGCAGCGCGTCGCCGATGTGCACGGCTACCGCTCCGGTGTCGACTTCGTGGCCAAGCGGCACGGCACCTGGGTGGCGGTCGGACCGACGGGCTCCGACATCACTCGCAACGCAGGCAACTCGTGGCTCCGCTTCTCGCGGACGCCGTACGACGCCGTTTCGTGTACGGACCAGGGCGTGTGCTGGGCATCGGGCCCTGAGGGCGCGGTGGCGCGACTGCGGTTCGGTCGTCACTGAGGTCCACTCGTGGAACCGCTCATACGACTCGAGCGTCCCAGTGACATGACACGACAGGGGCCGGTGGCCGCCGCAGCGGCGATGCTGGCGTTGACTGCGACGGTGCTGGCGGGCTGCGGCAGCGAGCAGAGTGCCGCGAACCCAGGGGGCGGTGACCTGAGCGGCGATGACGCCGCGCTGGACGGCCGCAGCTTCCTGTCCACGGCGGTGACGCCCCGAGGTCTCGAGCCCGGCACTCGGATCCGGCTCTCGTTCGACGCGGGATCCCTCAGTGCACACGCCGGGTGCAACCACCTCGGTGCCGAGGTACGGATCGAGAATGGCCGGCTGCGTTCGACCGGCGGAATGGTCATGACCGAGATGGGCTGCCGGCAGCCGATGATGGACCAGGACGACTGGTTGGCAAACCTGCTGGGATCCGGACCGGAGGTCACTCTCGACGGCGACGCGCTCCAGTTGCGGGGCGCGGACGGGACGGTGGTCGATCTCCTCGATCGCCGGGTCGCCGACCCGGACCGTCCACTCGTCGGCACCGAGTGGGTGTTGGACGCGATCATTGACGGCACCGGGTCGGACGGCATGGTTTCGAGCATCCCGCAGGGCATCACCGCGACCCTGATCATCACCGACGGGCGGCTATCGCTTATGGATGGCTGCAACTCCGGCTCCGGCATCGTCGTGGTAGAAGACGAGGTCCTCCGGGTTGGTGGTGTGGGCATGACGCTCGTTGGCTGTTCCGGCGAGCGGGTGCTCGTATCCGATGCCGTCCACGCCGTCGTGAAGCAGGGTGAGGTCGCCTACACCATCGAGGCCAACCGGCTCACCCTGACCAACGGCGCCGCGGGGCTCGTCTACCGGGCCGAATGATCCTCAGCGGAAGTCGAACAGCAGATTGTCACCGCTGAACGGCTCCGGCTCGTCGGCGGCAACCGGCTTCTTGACCGCTCGGGCGCGGTAGCAGTGCGTTCGGTAGGGCAGCCGCAGTCCGTCGCGGCCCCGGCCGTACTCGTCGTAGAGGTCGCTGACCCGTGCCAGCATCTCGGCGCGCTCGGGCTCGCTGAGGGCCGCGACGTACGAACGCGACCGGACCAGCCCGAGCAACCCGTCCCGGTCGAGTAGCTGCCAGAACCGGAACTCCTCGTGCGTGATCGCGCCGAAGAGCTCCGAGTCGGCCAGCGCGTCCAGCTGCAGGTCGTGTTCACCCACCTCGCTGCCGATGATGGCACTGAGGCGGCGTACCCACGGCACGGACTCGTCGCGCAGGTTCCACACCAGCGCCAGGTGCCCGCCACGGCGCAGCACCCGGGCGATCTCTGGCACAGTCGGTCGTGGGTCGAACCAGTGAAATGCCTGCCCGATCACGACGATGTCGACGCTTCCGGTCGCGAACGGCAGCCTTTCGGCGCGGCTCCGCACCACGGTGCAGCTCAGGCGAGCTGAGAGCTGCGCGAGCATCGGCCCGGACGGTTCGGTGGCGACCACCTCATGACCAGCGGCCACCAAGGACGCCGTCAGCTTGCCGGTGCCCGCGCCGAGCTCGACAACGCGGAGGCTGCCCCGGCCGGTGAGCCATGCGACGGCCTCGTCCGGGTAGCCGGGACGCGTCGCGTCGTACACTTCGGCGACCTTGCCGAAGGTGCGGCTCCGCTCGGTTCGCAGACGCTCGTCCACCCTTGCGAGGCTACCGCCGATAGCCTTCGCCGGTGCCCGTCGACGCGTTCGCCGCGGCGGCGGCGCTGGAGGGTGTGCCGTCGGC
>JACCZI010000051.1 GCA_013696015.1 Nocardioidaceae bacterium | reverse complement strand
CGTGCACGTCGAGGTGGACGCGGTGCTTGACCGTCTTGGCCTCCGGCACGGTGTTGACCCACAGCCCGTGCTGCTCGCTGGGGCCGACCAGATGGGCGAGCCCGGGGCGCGAGTCGGGCCGCAGCCCGAGGCCGGTGGCCCCAGAAGCGGCCGAGCCGGTCGGCGTCCACAGCGTCGATGCACAGGTCCTTGAAGCGCGCCAGTGCCATGCGTTTACGTTAGATCGCGCTTCCGACACTAGGTAGCGTTGCTGCCATGACATCCACCGGTGCTTGGGGTTTCGGGCTGGCCACCCTCGACCCGCTCGGCGCCGTCCTCGACACGTGGTACCCGGCGCCGCAGCTCGGACCGCCGTCCGGAGGCGACGCCGCTCCGCTGGCGATGCGGCAGCTGGAGGGCGCCGACGCCGTACGCCAGGTCCGCCGGGTCGTCGTCCGCTCGGTGGTCGACGACCTGGATCGCGCGCCGGCAGACGCCTACGACGCGTACCTGCGACTGCACCTGCTCTCTCACCGGCTCGTCCGGCCGCATGGGCAGAGTCTCGACGGCATCTTCGGGCGGCTGACCAACGTGGTGTGGACCTCGCTCGGGCCGTGTGCGGTCGCGGACTTCGAGGCAACCCGGATGCGAGCCCGGACGGCGGGGCTGGACATCAGCGTGACGAGCATCGACAAGTTCCCCCGGATGACCGACTACGTGGTGCCGTCGGGGGTGCGGATCGGTGACGCGGACCGGATCCGGCTGGGGGCGCACCTCGCCGAGGGCACCACGGTGATGCACGAGGGCTTCGTCAACTTCAACGCCGGCACGCTCGGCGCGTCGATGGTCGAAGGGCGGATCTCCGCCGGTGTTGTGGTGGGCGACGGCTCGGACATCGGCGGTGGCGCGTCGGTGATGGGCACGCTGTCCGGCGGAGGATCCGCGGTGATCTCGATCGGAGAGCGCTGCCTGCTGGGGGCGAACGCGGGCATCGGCATCTCGCTCGGCGACGACTGCGTGGTCGAGGCGGGTTGCTACGTGACCGCTGGTACGAAGGTCACGCTGCCGGACGGACGCGTCGTAAAAGCGGCTCGGCTGTCGGGCGCCGACGGCATCCAGCTGTGGCGCAACTCGATGACCGGGGCCATCGAGGGGCGCGCCCGGACCGGTGGGCAGGTCGAGCTCAACACGGCGCTGCACGCCAACTGATGCGCCGTTCCGTCGTCGTCGGGACCGTCGTCGCCGCCGCCGTGGCCGGCGTCGGCGGCGTCCTGGTGTGGCGCAACGGCGACGCGATCCTGCCCGGGACGGCGTACTGCGAGGCGCAGATCGGGGATGCAGCGGTCCGGCTCGACCTCGAGCAGGCGCACAACGCCGCGCTCATCGCGGCGGTCGCGGTACGCCGCGAGCTGCCGGCCCGCGCCACCTCAATCGCGCTCGCCGCGGCGTACCAGGAGTCGAAGATCGCCAACATCGACTACGGGGACCGCGACTCGCTGGGTCTGTTCCAGCAACGGCCGTCGCAAGGCTGGGGCACGCGTCAGCAGATCCTCGACCCCTACTACGCCACCGGTGCCTTCTACGACGCGCTGGTGCGGGTCGACGGTTACGAGTCGATGCCGATCCACGACGCGGCGCAGGAGGTGCAGCGCTCGGCGGACGGGGGCGCGTACGAGCAGCACGAGTCGGCGGCCCGCACGGTGGCGTCGGCGCTCACCGGTTACAGCCCGGCAGCCTTGAGCTGCCGCGTCGACGAGCCGAAGGACAGCGGCCAGGGGCCCCTGGGCAACGGCCTCACCGAGAACGCCGGCGCGGTGCTGGACGATGTGGAGCGGGCCTTCGGAGCGCTGCCCGCTGGTGGGTTCGCGGCTGGCGGCGTACGCAGCGGACACGCGCCTGGGTCGGCGCACTACGAGGGTCGCGCCGTCGACTTCTTCTTCCGACCGGTGAACGACGTCAACAGCCGCCGCGGCTGGGCGCTGGCGCAGTATCTGGTGGCCAATGCCGACCGGCTCGCTGTGCGCACGGTGATCTTCGACGACCGCATCTGGACTGCGGCACGCTCCGGCGACGGCTGGCGCGAATATGCCGAGCCCGACTCCGCTGGCGACCCGGCGATCCTGCGCCACCTCGACCACGTCCACGTCGACGTCGCCTAACCTCCCGACCATCCGCGGGTTCTCGCCCGCCCATCCGCGGGTTCTCGCCCGGCCGAGATCCATGGCTCGAGGTCGAGCATCACCACGCCTACGTCGGCTGTTGTGAAGAACGGCAATCCCGATCATCTCCAGGCCGGCCATCACCGGACCAATCCGCGGATCTTGTGGCCGAAATCCGCGGATGGTCGGGCCAAAACCCGCGGATGGTCAGGTTGGGGTGGTGAGGCGGGCGGCAGCGGCGGCGATGCGTTCGTCGGTGGCGGTGAACGCAAGGCGGACATGGCTATGGCCGGCAGCGCCATAGAAGTCGCCGGGGGCAACCAGAATCCCCATCCGGGCGAACCACTCGACGTCCGACCAACAAGGCTCGTCGCGCGTCGCCCACAGGTACAGCGACCCCTCGGAATGGTCGATGCGAAATCCCGACTCCTCCAGCGCCCGCCGCAGCCGCTCGCGACGCCGGCCGTAGCGCAACCGCTGGTCGGCGACATGCGCATCATCACCGAGCGCCGTCCGCATCGCCTCCTGCACCGGACGGGGCACCATCAGACCGAGGCCTTGGCGCACGGCCAGCAGCTCCGTCACCAGCGCCGGGTCGCCCACCACGAACGCCGCCCGGTACCCCGCCATCGTCGACCGCTTCGACAGCGACTGCACGGCGAGGATGCCGTCGTACGACTCACCACACACCCGCGGGTGCAGCACCGAGGTCGGCATCGCGTCCCAGCCGTACTCGAGGTAGCACTCGTCACTGAGCACCAGCGTGCCGCGCTCCCGGGCCCATTCGACGACCTTGCGCAGGTGCGCCGCGGGGAGCACCTGCCCGGTCGGGTTCGACGGCGAGTTCAACCAGATCGCCGTCGGAGCCGTCGGGCCGCTCGCTACCACGGAGTCGCTGACGCTGACCTGACACCCGGCCAGCCGGGCGCCGACCTCGTACGTCTGGTACGCCAGCCTCGGAATCACGATGGTGTCGCTGGCGTCGAAGCCGAGCAGTGTGGGCAGTAGGGCGATCAGCTCTTTGGAACCGATCACCGGCAGCACCGCGTCCGGATCGACGCCCATGACACCGAAGCGGCGCGCCAACCAGAGCGCGGCCGCCGAGCGCAGCTCCGGCGTGCCCGCCGTCTTGGGGTACCCCGGCGCATCGGCCGCTCCTGCCAGCGCCGCCTGGACATCCGGAGGCGTCGGGTCCACCGGCGTTCCCATCGACAGGTCGACGAGCCCGTCCGGATGCCCTCCGGCGACCTGCCGACTCGAAATCAGCGTGTCCCACGGGAAGTCCGGCAGCCGCGCTGACACGCCCCCCGACGCGACACGCGCCGGCCACCCCTGCCGGGCGGACGGCGCGTCGGAACTGACCGAGGTCAAGTCACTCCTGGTTCTGCGGCGGCAGCGCGGCGATCGACGGGTGATCCTTGGGGATCAGCCCGAGCTTGGCCGCACCACCCGGCGAACCAAGGTCGTCGAAGAACTCGACGTTCGCTGCGTAGTAGTCCTTCCACTGGCCGGGAGTGTCGTCCTCGTAGAAGATCGCCTCGACCGGGCAGACCGGCTCGCATGCGCCGCAGTCCACGCACTCATCGGGGTGGATGTACAGCATGCGCTGGCCCTCGTAGATGCAGTCGACCGGGCATTCGTCGATGCAGCCCTTGTCTTTGACGTCCACGCAGGGCTGCGCGATGACGTACGTCACGAGCGTCCTCCTCCTGGTGCGATCCCGGCCATGCACTTACAGCCTAGTTGGTGGCTACCATCGCGCTCCGTGCCCCTCGATACCGGTGACGTCGGCCACCGGGTGGTCATCCGCTCGCTGGTGCACGGCCACACGGGTCCGAGCGGCGGGCCCGCGATGACGGACGTCGTCGGTGTCCTGCAGGCGTACGACGGCACGACAGCCGAGGTCGTACGCCGCGACGGTACGCCTGTCGCGGTGCCGGTCGCCGACATCGTTTCGGCCAAGCGGGTGCCGGCTGCGGCCGGTCGACGGATCAGCGCCGAAGACCTGCAGCGCATCTGCGCCGAGGGCTGGCCGGCGCCGGTGAGCGAACCGCTGGGTGAATGGGTGCTGCGGGCGGCCGGCGGCTTCACCGGACGCGCGAACTCCGTGTTGGTGGCCGGGGACCCGGGGGTCCCGTCGGCGCAGGCGTTGGCCCACGTGGTCGGGTTCTATCAGCGCCATGTGCTACCGCCGCGCGCGCAGGTCGTGGCCGGCTCGGCCTGGGCCGACGGCTTCGCTGCGTCGGGCTGGCAGCCGATGGCCGGGCCGCGGGGCGGCGCGGAGGTGATGGTTGCGCGACTGCGGGGCGGTCCCTCGCCGCGCGAGGAGGTGGTGCTCAACGAGCACACAGACGACGCCTGGATGAGGCTCTACAACCGGGCCTCCGGGCATGACGCCGCGCTCGTGCGGCGACTGCTCGAGGGGCCGGACGACGTCGCCTTTGCTCGCGTCGGCGATCCGCCGGTCGCGATCGGACGGATGGTCGTGACCGGCGCCTGGGCAGGTCTCAGTGCCGTCGAGGTCGACGCTGCCCACCGCCGCCGCGGTATCGGCTCGGCAGTGGTCGATGCGCTGGTCGCCTGGGCCGTCGGACGCGGTGCGCGGTGGTGCTACCTGCAGGTCACCGCGGACAACGTCGGCGCGCTGGCGCTGTGGCACCGCTACGGCTTCCGCGAGCATCACGCGTACCGCTATCTCGTGCCGCAAGGCCTCGCCGACCCACTTCGACCTCCCGCCACATGACAGTCGCGGACACGACCTGAATGTCGGGAGATCCGCTCATGATGCCCAGCGGCGGCGGATTGGCGCGCCAGGGGACGGTGGATCGCGAGCGCCGGCGTCAGGTGCAGTTGACGGTGTCGGCGGGGAGATACGTCGTATGCATGGTCTCCCGGCGCACCAGCTGGTCCGACCCGGCCCGGCGGAAGAACCGGTAGACGTCGATGTCGAAGCCGGACACCCCCACCTGCGACACGCAGCCGGCGGAGCTGTCGTAGCGCACGCCCGGCGAGGTGGCGTTGGTGCGCTCCGAGACCCCGGCACGGACGTCCCAATACTTCGTGCTCCACATCCGCACGTGCATCTCGCCCGAGCTCGACGGGGTCGACGGCACCACCCACGCCTCGATGAGCACACCGTACGGAGTCGTGTTCTTGAAGCGCAGGTCGATGTCGGGCCACGCGACCGTCGCCTCGCGGCCCACCGGGTAGCGGTCGATGTAGAAGCTGTGCGGCGTGTGCGCCACGTCTTTGAGCCCGGCGAAGAACGCGGCGTTGAACGTCGTCGTGACCACCTGCGAGACGCCACCGCCGAGATCTTCGGCAAAGGCGCCGTTGCTGATCACGAAACCGACGACGAAGCCGTTCGCCCGGGTGCGCTCCCCCACGGTGTCGTTGAACGAGAAGGTGTCACCGGGCATGAGTACGGTTCCGTTGATGAGCTCAGCAGCCCTGCCCTGGTTGATGTTGCGGTAGTCAGCATCTGGGTAGTACGTCACGAAGCTGCTCACCGGCTCGCGGATCTTCAGCGCCCGTGCGTCCTCGGTCGTGAAGTCGGCCTGGGCCGTCGTCACCCCCACCTTGACGCGTCGGTCCGGTCCGGTCTCGGCGAGCACCGGCAGCAGCGCGTCGGCGACCTTGCCGGCGTCGAGCCGGACACCGGGCCGGTCGGGCACCACGACCGGTTGGCCCTTGCGCAGCACGACTGTGGCGTCGCGCGGCGAGCTGCCGAGGCGCACGATCAGCTCCCGGAGCCGTTGGCCGAGCACGCCGGTGTCGAGCCGCGGGGTCAGCTCCCCGTCCGCCACGGTCAGGCTCAAGGCCGGCGCGTACGTCGACACCGGCAGCTTCGCGGCCCCCTCCGGCAGGTCCAGCGTCACCGGTGCCGCCACCGCCGGCGTCGCGAAGGCGTCCAGTGCGCTCTGCAGCTGCGCCTCGTCGACCTGCGGGCGGACCCGACGGGAGAGCAGCGCGACCGGCGTCTCCTCGCGGAGGTAGGCCGCCAGCAGCGCCTCCCGAGTCCCGTCCAGGTCGATGGTCACCCCGTCCCGGGGATGGACGACCTCCTGTTCGCCCTTCGCGGTAAACGTCACGGCGGGTTCGACCGGATCGCTCGCGACCTGCGCGGCAACCTGCTCGATTGCGGCCTGCAAGGCGTCGTCGTCGACCTCGATGACCGGGTCGACGTCATCGTCCCCGACGAGCACCTGCACCATCTGCCGCGGATCCCAGGTGCGTCCGCCACCGGCCTCGGCCACGGTCGCTTCGACGTCGAACGACAGGCCGGCCTGCGCCGGGTCGATCTGGTACGTCTGCGCCTCATAGGTCACCCGCAGCGGGTCGTCGGCGCGGGGTGCCAGCTCACGGCGTAGCCGGTCCTCGGCCGCCTGCGGCGTCAGGCCGCCGATGTCGACCCGAGCCACCTCGACGCCGGAGGGGACGCGTTCGCCGAGCAGGAAGTAGCCGGCGAGGTACAACGCGCCCAGCAGCACGCCGACACCCGCAAGTGCCAGGAGGACACCGCGGCGGTCCGTGTTGGTGTCACTCATCGACGCGAGTTTCCCCTGCCTCTCGGCGGAGCTCCGGCAGTGGTACGCCGGCATCCTCGACGATCGAGTCGCGAAGCGCCAGCATGGACTTCTCGCTCGCAGCCGAGTGCAGCAGGGCGGCATAGTGCGAGCGGTAGTACAGCAGCGGATCGTCGGTGTCGTCGGTCACCTGCGCCCAGATCACCTCTCCGACCACGATCGTGTGGTCGCCAGCGGCATGAACCTGCGTGGTCCGGCACTCCAACCATGCCAGGGCAGCCCCAACCAGGGCGGCCCCGGTGAGCGCCCCCCGGCGGTGCTCGACCTTGTCGAGCTGCCCCTCCAGCGGCCGGCCCCGGGTCGCGAACCGAGTGGCGGCGCCCTGCGCCGGCTCGGCCAGCACCGACACCGCCCACGTACCGGAAGCGAGCACGGCCGGGTGGAACCGGTTCTTGTGATCGACGCAGACCAGCACCAGTGGCGGGTCGAGTGAGACGGAGGAGAAGGCGCTGGCGGTGATCGCATGGTCCTCGCCGTTGATGACCGTCGTCACAACTGTTACGCCACTGGCGAAACGGCCCAGGGCCTGACGAAAGGACTGCTGGTCCAGCCGCGGGGTCATGGCACGCCCGGCGCTCGGCTCGCCCGTGCCACGCAGCGCACCACGGCAGCAGCGACGACGACCATCCCACCCAGCACGAAGCCGATGCCCAGGCCGTCCCCGGCGACGAGGTAGTCGCCCTCGGGCCGGGTTCGCTGCGCCACCAGGACGAACAGCAGCCACCCGGCCCCGCAACCGGCGGCGCTGCGTACGCCGCCGGGGGTCACTGCCAGGGCGGTGATCACCGCGTAGACGGTGGCGAGGGACAGCACCAGCCCCCAGGGCAGCGCCACACCGTCGGACCGCACCGCATGGCGGTGCGCCAGCAGACCGGCGAACCCGACCCCGACACCGAGCAGGAGCGACGCCGAGACCACGAGCACGGTCGCTAGGGCCCCGCTCGACCTCCCCATGTCGGTGCGCGGCCGCCCGGCAGCTCAGCCGAGGCCCGCGAACAGATCCGGCTCGAGGCCGGTGTCCGGGTCGACCGGACCGGGAACGCCCTTGGCGATCCGGTAGAACTCGCGGGCCCACACGACATTGCCCAGATTGTTGGACAGCGCGAAGAACGGTCCGTCGACGGCGATCTGCGTGGCGTGCGCCCGCATGGCGTCGAGCTTCGCCTCGACATGGTCGTGCCCGTCGATGCCGGCCGTTAGCGCGTCATCGGACACCGCGAACGCCGGCAGCGGCCCGTCCGGGTCCATGCCCTCGAACGTCGTCGTGTCACCCGCCGCCCGCAGCTGTCGCAGCCCGTCGCGCAACAGCGACTCCGACATCGCGCCCCAGTAGACCTTCGGCACGTCCCAGGCCCCACCGAGCTCGGGGCGGTACGTAGCCACTGCAGCCAAGGCCGTCGCGTACGTCGCGACCCGGTGCGCCTGGACATGGTCGGGGTGCCCGTACCCGCCCTGCTCGTCGTACGTCAGCAGCACCTGCGGTCGGGTCTCGCGGATCACCTCGACGAGCAGGTCGGACGCCTCCCGCAGGTCGGCCCGCCAGAAGGTGTCGTCACGGACCGTCGCGAGCGCCGTGGCGCTGCCGTCTGCGGCATAAGCCATGCCCGAGTCGCGGAACCGGCCGGGGCCGCCCAGGAAGCGGTGATCGGTGACACCGAGCGTCTTCATCGCCTGCGCCAGCTCGCCGATGCGGTGCTGGCCGAGGCAGTCCTCCCGGTCTGACGCCAGGTGGGCAAGCTCCGGGACGAGCACCTCGCCCTCCTCACCGAGCGTGCACATCACCAGCGTCACCGCGGCGCCCTCGGCGACGTACTTCGCCATCGTGGCGCCGTTGGTGATCGTCTCGTCGTCGGGGTGGGCGTGCACCGCAAGCAGCCGCCGGGACGGAAGGGCGTCGGGCATATGTCAAGGTTACGGTGACGCCGGCGGCATCAGGAGTCCGCACGGCGGGTGGCAGGATCGGCGCATGGTCGACCTCCTCCCGCCTGCCGACGAGCAGGCGCCGTCGTTCCCCCGGCTCTTCGCGCGCACGTTGCGCTTCACGCTCGGTGTGCCGCGCACGTTCTCCGTGTCACCGGACGGGCAGCGGGTGCTGTTCGTCCGCACCGAGTCCGGCACCTCACGCACCGGTGCGTTGTGGGCGTACGACGTGGTGAGCGGCAAGGAGCGCCTCGTCGCAGACCCCGCACAGCTGCTCGGTGACGCCGGCGAGCAGCTGTCGGCCGAGGAGCGCTCCCGGCGCGAACGCAGCCGGGAGTCCGGCGCTGGCATTGTGTCGTACGCCACCGACGAAGCCGCGGCGACAGCGGTCTTCGCCCTGTCTGGAGGCGCTTGGGTCGTCGACCTCGACGTCGACGGGCCGGCGCGGGCGCTGCCCACGGTGGGCGCCGTCATCGACCCGCGGCTCGACCCCACCGGGCGCCGAATCGCGTACGCCTCATCGGGTGCCCTGCGGGTCGTCGAGGTCGATGGCGCCGAAGAGCGGGTGCTGGTCGAGCCCGACGGTGACGAGGTTGTCTGGGGTCAGGCGGAGTTCGTCGCGGCCGAGGACATGGACCGCGACCGCGGCTACTGGTGGGCCCCCGACGGGAACTCGCTGCTCGTCGAGCGCTACGACAACAGCCCGGTGCAGGTCTGGTACGTCGCTGACCCCGCGAACCCCGACCGCGAGCCGGTCGCCCACCGCTACCCGGCCGCCGGTACGCCGGACGCCGACGTCACGCTGTGGCTCGTCCGCCTCGACGGCACGCGGTCGCAGGTCGCGTGGGACCGGGCGGCGTTCCCGTACTTCACCCGGGCATCGTGGACGCCTCACGGCGATCCGCTGGTGCAAGTGATGAGCCGCGACCAGAAGCACGCGCAGGTGCTCGCGATCGATGTCGGCAACGGCGCCACCCGTGTCGTCCGCGAGCAGCGCGACGACGTCTGGGTCGACCTCGTCGTAGGCGCACCGGGGTACGGCTCCGGTGGCCGGTTGGTCACCTGTGAGGACTCCGAGGACACCAAGCGGGTGTTCATCGACGGCGAACCGGTGAGCCCGGTGGGCATGCAGGTCCGAGGTGTCGTGAGCATCGACGAGGACGGCGTGCTGGTCGCGGCCTCCACCGAGCCCACCGAGGTGCAGCTGGTACGGATCGGGTACGCCGGCGCGGTCACCGAGCTGACAGCGGGGGTCGCCGTGCACACCGGCGAATCGGCCGGCGGGACCACGGTGGTGACGCGTGGCGCGCTGGACGCCGACGGAGTTCGCGTGTCCGTGCACCGAGAGGGGACCGAGGTCGCCGAGCTGGCCAACCACCAGGTGTACGCGGGCTTCCGACCGCAGGTGCGGCTGCTGCGAGCCGGGGAACGCGAGCTGCGCACGGCGGTGCTCTTTCCGCACGACCACGAGCCCGGCTCGCGCCGGCTGCCGGTGGTCATGGATCCGTACGGCGGCCCGCACGGCCAGATGGTCGTGACGGCGTCACGCGCGTTCCTGGAGTCGCAGTGGCTGGCCGACCAAGGCTTCTGCGTGATCGTCGCGGACGGTCGCGGCACCCCGGCCCGCGGGCCTGCCTGGGACCGCTCGGTGCGCGACGTCATCGCCGAGGTGACACTCGCCGACCAGGTCGAGGCGCTGGCGGCGGTCGCTGCCGAGTATCCCGAGGACATCGACACCGGCCGCGTGGGCATCACGGGGTGGTCGTACGGCGGCTATCTGGCCGCGTTGGCCGTGCTCTGCCGGCCGGACGTGTTCCACGCCGCGGTGGCGGGCGCGCCGGTGTCCGACTGGCGGCTGTACGACACGTTCTACACCGAGCGCTATGTCGGGCACCCCGACGCCCAGCCGAAGGTGTACGACGCGACGTCGCTGCTGCCGCTGGCCCACCGGCTCGAAAGGCCACTGATGATCATCCACGGCATGGTCGACGACAACGTCGTGGTGGCGCACTCGCTGCGGCTGTCGTCGGCGCTGCTGGCCGCGGGTCGCCCGCACACGGTGTTGCCGCTGACCGGTGTGACGCACATGACGCCGCAGGAGGTGGTCGCCGAGAACCTCAAGCTGCTGCAGGTGAATTTCCTGCGCAGCGCGCTCGGCGCCTAGCCGGCGATAACAGACGGCTGGGTCGCGACATCCTGCGCCGCGTCGCAATGGGCGACGACTCGCTCAGTTCCGCGGCGCAGCCATCGGCTACCGTGACACACCCGGTGAGCTGCAAGACCTCGACCTCGCGGTGGCTGGCGCACCGCTCCGACCGCGCGCGGGGTGACGTGGCCAGCGATGTGGTCGGAGGCCGCCTCACAGTTGACGGCGCGGACGGGTGACGTCGGGGCCACCGCGATCTACTGTGAAGTGTGGACGAGGTTCCTCGCGAACTGCAGTGGGCCGAGGCCTTCGTCGCGCTCGCCGACACCTTGCTCGACGACTTCGACATGCATGTGCTGGCCGAACACTGCGTCACCCTGCTAAACGTGACGGCGGCCGGAGTGATGATCGCCGATCATGAAGGTCGGCTTCGAGTGACCGCATCGTCGACTGAGCGAGCAGAATTGCTTGAGCTGTTCGATCTGCAGAACGACGAGGGGCCGGGTCTCGACTGTTACACGCAGGGCACCGCGGTCTCGGAGGGCGGGCTCGGCGAGCCTGACGTCCACAGCCGGTGGCCTCGTTTCGCAGCCAAGGCTCGCGCAGCCGGTTTTCGGTCGGTCGTAGCTCTTCCACTGCGGTGGCGCGACGAGACCATCGGTGCTCTCAACATGTTCAGTGAACGCCCAAGGCCGCTCCAGCCCGCCGACCACCTGCTGGGACAGGCTCTAGCCGATGTGGCCACGATCGGTCTGCTGCAGCAGCGGAGCGTCCAGCGTCGCGAGGAGTTGGCTCAGCAGCTGCAGACTGCCCTCAACAGTCGGGTCGTCATCGAACAGGCAACCGGAGTGCTGGCGGAGCGCAACAGAATGGACGTCGAGAGCGCATTCCAGCTGCTGCGGAACACCGCCCGCGCCCGCCGTGTGCGGTTGTCCGATTTCGCTTGTCTCGTACTCGGTGAGGCCATCGACCGGTCGCCACATCAGCGTGTCGTTGTGCCGCAGGTGCCAAACCGGTGGTATTTTTTGCACGTAACTTTGAGTCGCCCCAGACCCTGGCGACAGTTCCTCTGGGGCTAGGGGTTCGCGTGGACGAGGGACGACTTGCCGCAGTGTTGGCCGACTTTGCGCGGACGCTGACCGCCGACTTCTCCATCGAACAGATACTCGATCACCTGGTCAACCGCGTCATCGAAATCATTCCGGTCACGGGCGCCGGCGTCTTGTTGATGAAGAACGAATGGGAGCACCACTTCATCGCGGCCAGCGACGCCCGGATCCGTCGTATCGAAGATGTGCAACTCGAGCTCCACGAGGGCCCGTGCCTACAGGCGTACCGGACCGGCCGGGCAGAAGCCGTACGAGACCTCGCCAAGGACACCAA
>JACCZI010000038.1 GCA_013696015.1 Nocardioidaceae bacterium | reverse complement strand
TCAGCGCCCAGTACTACCTGCCCAACGGCGTCTCACCCGACGTCCTCGGCTACTGGTACCCGTCGGACGAGCCAGGCATGGTCGGCAGCGACACCATCGCGGTCACCGCCGGTGCCGAGAACCCGGTGCTGGCGCACCACTTCTTGAACTACCTGCTCGACGAGCAAAACGCGTTGCGCAACTTCGGGTGGGTCGGCTACCAGCCGGCGCTCAAGGCGTTCAGCCCGAGCTACCTGTCCGATGAGGGGTTGGTGCCGGCCAACCTCGAGAGCGCCGTGGTGACATCAGAGCAGTACGCGTCCGGCCGCCAGCTGCTGCAGCTCAGCCCCCCGGGGCGGGAGGTCTGGGACAACGTCTGGGCGACGTTGAAATCCGGCTGAAAGGGAGCCCGCCGATGCGGGAGGCATGAGCAGCCAGCGCAGCTCCTCGCGGTTGTGGCCGGCTCTGGCACTGCCAGGCACAGCCTGGCTCCTGATCTTCTTCGTCGTACCGTTCTACGCAATCGCAGCCATCGCCTTCGGTGGCACGGACCCGCTGTTCGGCTCACCGATCCCGGTCTGGAACCCGTTGCAGTGGCAGTTCGACGATCTGAGCAGCGTGCTGCAGCGGGCCGTCACCGGCGACCTGCGACCGGTGTTCCTGCGGACGTTCGCGTACGTGGGCCTCGCCCTGGCGATGTGCATCGCAATCGGCTACCCGGTGGCGTACTACGTCGCTCGGCTCGCCGGTCGGCGACGCGGGCTGCTGCTCGCGCTGATCCTCGCCCCGTGGTGGATCAACTACCTGACCCGGATGCTGGCTTGGATCAACCTGCTGCAGCCGGATGGGTACGTGAACCGCAGCCTGCAGTGGACCCGCCTGATCTCCGAACCCGTCGACTGGCTGTCGGGCAACGCCTACACGGTCGTCATCGCGCTGGCGTACGGGTACCTGCCGTTCTTCATCGTGCCGCTCTTCGCGACGCTGGACCGGATCGACGGTCGGCTGCTGGAAGCATCACGTGACCTCGGCATCGGAGGCGCCCGGACGTTCTGGCACATCACGCTGCCGCTTTCCCGGCAGGGGTTGCTCACCGCCTCCGCGATCACCGTGCTGCCGATGTTCGCCGACTACTACACGAACACCCTGGTCTCCGGTTCCCCGACCACGACCATGGTGGGCAACCAGATCGAGTTCTATCTCCTGCAGAGCCAGGAGAAGGGGGTCGGCGCCTCGCTCGTGCTGGTGCTGTCGCTGCTGCTGATGGCGCTGATGGCCTACTACCTGGTCTCCACGCAGCGGGCCAGCCGGGAGGCGACGTGACCACCGTCGTCGCTCCCCCTGTCGAGGTTGCCACGGCGACCGCGAGCCCCAGCCGCTCCTGGCGCCGGCGCGGCCGACGGCGACCGTGGGTGCTGGCCACGGTGACCTGGCTCTACGTCGCCTGGTCCTTGGTCCCGGTGCTGATCGCCGTGCAGTTCTCCTTCAACGCCGGCCGCTCCCGCACGACCTGGCAGGGCGCATCGTTCCGCTGGTACTGGGGAGACGACTTCGGCTCGGTGGTGAGCGACCCCAGCCTGCGGCTGGCCCTCACGAACAGCCTGCGGCTGGGGCTGCTCACCCTGCTCATCGCGACCCCCATCGGCACCGCGCTGGCGCTCGGGCTGACCCGGTGGCGGGGTCGCGCCAGCCGCGCCTCCAACTCCTTGATGCTGCTGCCGTTGGCGACGCCCGAGATCGTCATGGGCAGCGCGCTGTTCCTGGTCTTCACCAACCTCTACACAGCAGTCCCGTTGGGCCGCACCGCGCAGCTGCTCGGCCACGTCACGTTCTCGATCTCCTACGTCGTCGTGATCGTGCGGGCGCGCCTGCTGTCGATCGGCTCCGAGTACGAGACCGCCGCGCGTGATCTCGGGGCGTCACCGGTGCGGGCGATCCGTACCGTGCTGATCCCGCTGCTGGCCCCGTCGGTGTTCGCTGCGGCGATGATCGTGTTCGCCTCGTCGATGGACGACTTCGTCGTCAGCTCGTTCCTGTCGACCGACGCGTCGTCGGTAACCGTTCCCATCAAGCTATACAGCGGTGTGCGTACGTCACCGACCCCCGCGCTGAACGCGTTGGCGACCCTGTTGTTGATGGGGTCGGTCATGGCGCTGCTGCTGGCCTGGCTGGTTCTGCGCCGGTTGCGGCGGGGCAGCGGAAACACGCTGGACGACCTCGGCGTCACCGACGTCTGAGAGGGCTCAGGACGCGGCGAGCAACCGCAGTGCCTCCGGAGGCAGCGCCACCGTCACCGGCGTTCCCGGCACGAAGTCGTCATGTTCGCCGTTGTTGACCACCAACGCCTGCAGCAGCTGGTCGTGCGCGAGCCGCACGACCAGCTGGGTCGTCGCCCCCACGTAGACCAGCTCCTCGATGGTCCCGACCACGGCGTTGGCCGCAGCTGCGCCGCTGATCGCCAACCGGACCCGTTCCGGCCGGATGACGACGTGGCCGTCACCCTCCATGTGGCCGGCCACCGAGGTCGCGAGCAGCTCCGCGTCGCCGAGACGCACCCGCCGCAGCCCGTTCCCGGCGGAGCTGAGGCACTCGACGTCGAGCAGGTTCGCGACACCCAGGAAGTCGGCGACGTACGCGGTCCGCGGTGCGCTGTAGACCTCGCGGGGGGCGCCGCACTGGACCACCCGACCCTGCTCCATGACCGCGAGGCGGTCGGACATCTCCAGCGCCTCCTCCTGGTCGTGGGTGACGAAGACGAAGGTCACGCCCACCTCTCGGTGCAACGTCGTGAGCTCCTGGCGCAGGGTCTTGCGCAGCTTGGCGTCCAGCGCTCCCAGCGGCTCGTCGAGGAGCAGCACCGTCGGGCGCAGGACAAGGGCGCGGGCGAGCGCGACCCGTTGCTGCTGGCCACCCGAGAGCTGGTGCGGGCGGCGTTTGGCGTACGGGGCCAGCTGCACGAGGTCGAGCGCCTCACCAACCCGGCGGCGACGGTCGGCCTTGTCGACACCGCCCTGCCACCGCAAGCCGTAGCCGACGTTGTCCTCCACCGACAGGTGCGGGAACAACGCGTAGCTCTGGAACACGGTGTTGACCGGGCGCTTGTGCGCCGGCACCGCGGCGACGTCGACGCCATCGAGCAGGATCTCCCCCGTGGACGGCTCCTCGAAGCCCGCGATCATCCGCAGCGTGGTGGTCTTGCCGCATCCCGACGGCCCGATGAGCGAGAAGAACTCCCCCGCCTCGATCTGCAGGTTCATGTCGACCACGGCGTCCTCGTCACCGAACGACTTGCCAAGTCCGCGCAGCTCGATGGACCCTCCCGACTGAGCCACGCTGCTCCCCTCGACGCCCTGCCGCCGGAGTCTAGGCAGTGGACCAGGCCGGGGAAAGCTGGCCGAGCTGACCTAGCGGTAAGCCATCCCCCTGCGGTTAGACTGAACGATCAGTCAATCGGAAGGTCCGGCATGACCACGACCACGTCCTCGCTCCCCGGGGCGCCGCCGGCCGACCTCGACGACCTCATCGCGGTGGAGTCGGCGGCCTTCCTCAGCCGTCAGCCGAAGAGCCGCGTGATGTACGAGCGCGCCTGCCAGAGCCTCGCCGGTGGAGCCACCTCCAACTGGCAGATCGCCGAGCCGCAGGCGGTGTGGCTGAGCCACGGCACCGGTTCCAAGGTTTACGACGTCGACGGGACCGAGTACAGCGATTTCCACGGCGGCTACGGCGTGTCCCTGGCCGGGCACGCGCACCCAGCGGTGGTCACCGCAGTATCGAAGCGGGTCCGCCGTGGCACCCACTTCGCCCAGCCCACGTCAGACGCGATCGTGGTCGCGGAGGAGCTGGCGCAGCGGTTCGGGCTGCCGCAGTGGAGGTTCGCCAACTCCGGCACCGAGGCGACGATGGACGCGGTCCATCTGATGCGTGCGGTGACCGGCCGGGACCTCATCCTCAAGGTCGAGGGCTGCTACCACGGCCACCACGACTCGGTGCAGGTCTCAGTGCTTCCCGAGGAATCCGAAGTAGGCCCCGCCGACCGTCCTCTGGGCGTCGCCGGCAACTCGGGGATCCCAGCGGCCATCCGCAACCTGGTCGTTGTTGTCGGCTTCAACGACCTGGCCGCTGTGGAGCGAGCGCTGACCGAGCATGCCGACCGGATCGCCGGGATGATCGTCGAACCGGTGATGATGAACGCTGGCATCATCCCGCCTGACGACGGCTACCTGGCGGGGCTACGCGACCTCTTGCACGCACATGGTGCCCTGTTGACGTTCGACGAGGTCAAGACCGGGTTCACCACCGGGCCGGGTGGCGTGACCGCGTTGTCGGGAGTGACGCCTGATCTCGTGTGCCTCGCGAAGGCGCTCGGTGGAGGCACGCCCACCGCGGCGATCGGCGGCACGTCGGAGGTCATGAGCTGGATCGCTGATGGCCGGTACGAGCAGTGCGGCACCTTCAACGGCAACCCACTGACGATGGCGGCGACCCGGGCCGTACTCACCGAGGTGCTGGTGCCGGAGGCGTACGAGCATCTGGAACGGCTGCGCCTGCGGATGCAGCGCGGTATCGAGCAGGTCATCGCCGAGCACGATCTGCCGTGGCACGTCGTCACCGCGGGGGCCAAGGGCTGCGTGACGTTCCTGCCTGACCCGATCCGCAACTTCCGGGACTTCTTGGGCATCGACGGCCGGTTCGGACATGCCCACTGGCTGGTCCAGCACAACGGCGGGGTCTTCCTGCCGCCGTGGGGCAAGGTCGAGCAGTGGCTCATCTCGGTGCAGCACACCGAGGTCGACATCGACCGTTTCGTCGACAATCTGACCAACTTCGCGTCGCGGGTCGCCAACATCTGAGGCCCGACAGCAACGCGGTAGGGTGGACGTCTGCCGTCGGAATTCGAGCATCGCCGCCCAAGGCCCTGTCGTCCTCGGTGAACACCCAGTAGGACCACCGGTCCTGGGACGGACGAAGCGTGCTAGCCAGCTCTCAGATGGCGACAAAGGCCGCCAACCTCTTCGGACCGGAGGCGCAGTTTCGTGGTGGTCCGGCGGACGGCTTGCCTATCGCGTTGCCCAGGGACCTGCACGGTCAGGTCCTT
>JACCZI010000037.1 GCA_013696015.1 Nocardioidaceae bacterium | reverse complement strand
GCCCGACGAGCACACTCACCCGGTCTGCCAGCCGCTCGCGCAGATCCTGGGTCGATCCCCCGCGTGAGGTCACCACGGCGGTCACCCCGAGTGGCCGGTAGGCGCCCAGCAGCTCGTCCGGGTCCGCAAGGTCGGCCTTGGTGAGGCACAGCAGTGCGCCCATCCCCGCGTCGTAGGCAGCGACCAGACACCGATCGATCAGCCGCGGCCGGGGGGGCGGGTCGGCCAGTGCGGTGACGATGACGAGCTGGTCGGCGTTGGCGACGATGACGCGCTCGACCGGGTCGTCGTCGTCGGCGCTGCGTCGCAGCACGGTCCGGCGTGGCGCCACCTCGACAACGCGGCCGAGCGATCCCTCGTCTCCACTGAGGTCACCCACGACGCGTACCTCGTCGCCCACCACGATCGCCTTGCGCCCGAGGGCGCGCGACTGCATCGCGGTCACCTCGCGCTCTCCGCCGTCGTCGTCGGGCACCAGCAGCGTGAAGCGGCCGCGGTCGACCGCGATCACTCGGGCCAGCGTGGCGCCGTCGTACGAGGGGCGCTCCTTGGTGCGCGGCCGAGTCCGACGCCGGGGCCGGCCATAGCTGTCCGGGTCGTGGTCGTCGTACCGCGAGGTCAACCGACGAACCGGTCCCAGGTGACCGCGAAACCCGGGAAGGTCTTCGCGGTGGTCGCCACATCGTCGAGGACGACGCCGTCGACGGCCAGACCGAGCACCGCGCCTGCCTGCGCCATCCGGTGGTCGCTGTACGTGGCGAAGACACCGCCGTGCAGCGGCGTGGGGACGATGCGCAGGCCGTCCGGCTGCTGCGTCACCTGGCCCCCGAGACCGTTGATCTGCCTGGCCAGAGCGTCGAGCCGGTCGGTTTCGTGACCGCGCAGGTGGCCGATGCCGGACAGCTGCGACGGACCGGTTGCCAAGGCGCACAGGGCCGCGGTGACCGGTGTCAGCTCACCCACGTCGTGCAGGTCGAGCGAGAGCCCCTCGATGTGCTCGCCTGCGGTGACGACGAGCGCAGCTCCGTCTCGCTCGACGCTGCCACCCATGGCTGTGACGATGCCGGACAGCGCGTCGCCCGCCTGGTCGGTGCGCTGCGGCCAGCACCGGATGCGGCACCGGCCGCGGGTGACCAGGGCGGCGGCGAGAAACGGTGCGGCGTTCGACAGGTCGGGCTCGATGTCGACGTCAGCGGCGGTGACGCGACCGGGCGCGACGACCCACCGATTGGGTTCGCCGTCGTCGACGTCGACGCCCCGGCGCCGCAGCTCGTGCACGGTCATCTGGATGTGCGGTGACGACGGGACCGGTTTGCCCTCGTGCCGGACGTCGACACCACGTCGGTAGCGGGCGCCGGTGAGCAGCAGCGCCGAGACGAACTGGCTCGACTCCGATGCGTCGATGGTGACAGCGCCGCCGCGTACCTTTCCGGTTCCGTTGATCCGAAACGGCATCCGTCCGCGTCCCTGGTCGCGGACGTCGACACCGAGGTCGCGCAGCGCACCCAGCATGGGAGCCATCGGACGCTCCTGCGCGCGTGGGGGACCGTCGAAGTCGACCGCCCCGGTGGCGAGCCCGGCCAGCGGTGGCACGAACCGCATCACGGTCCCGGCCAGGCCGCAGTCGACGGCAGCGGGTCCACGCAGGGGGGCGGGCGTCACAAGCCAGTGCTGGTCGCGCTCCTCGATCCGGGCGCCCAGTGCGCGCAGCGCAGCCGCCATCAGGCTGGTGTCGTCCGAGCGCAGCGCACCTCGCAGACAGGTTGGGTCGTCAGCCAGCGCGGCCAGCAGCAACGCGCGGTTGGTGAGCGACTTCGACCCCGGCAGCGCGACCGTCGCGTCGAGCGGAGTCGTCACCCGCGGCGCCCGCCAGGGTTGGCTCACGGTTAGGGGGCGATCTCCAGGACCTTGTCCTTGGCCCGGGTGACCAGCATCTTCTTGTGCGGGTCGGGGTCGATGCCAGTCATCAGCAGGCCACCGATCATCGACAGGTTCTTGAAGAAGTGAGTGCTCTGGTTCTGGCGCTCCGCCTTGTCGCTCTGCTTCCAGAACGCATGGCCGATGAAGGTGGTGGGCACCAGCGTGCCCGCCAGCGTCCAGGACGTGAGCCGCGGCACATGCCCGGTGGCGAGCATCAAGCCACCGACGACGTGGATCGCGCCGTTGATCCGCACCCAGGTGGCCGGGTCGGTCGGGATGGGGACCTGGGGCATCGCGGCGGCGAGCGCCGGCGCGATCGCGTCGGCGACCGGCTTAGCCTTCCCCGCCAAGGCAGGTGCCTGACGGAGAGAGTTGATGCCCCCCATCACAAACATCGATGCCAGCATCGGGCGCGCAACTGCTCGGACAAGGCTCATGGCTCCCTTTCTATCGGAATTCCACCCCCGTTGCCGAGCCTGTCACGGTGACAATCTGTGCAGATCCCTCGGAAACAGCGTGGTCTCGCGGACGTTATCGACCTCGAGCAGCCGCGCCGTCCACCGCTCCAGCCCGATCGCGAAACCCCCATGGGGTGGCATGCCGTGACGGAAGACGTCGAGGTACGACTCGTACGGATCCGTGCTGGCGCCGCGCTCGTCCAGCGCCCGCAGATAGTCGGCGTACCGGTGCAGGCGTTGCCCGCCGGTGACCAGCTCCAGGCCTCGGAAGAGCAGGTCGAAGGAGTTCGACCACTGCGGGTCGTCGGGTTGCGGGGCGGTGTAGAAGGCGCGCTTGCGGGTCGGGTAGCCCTCGACGGCGACGAAGTCACTGTTGTGCTCGTCTCGAGCCCACCGGCCGAGCGCCCGCTCGTGTTCAGGCGCGAGGTCGGGCTCGTCGGCATCGGCTCCCACCAGGGTGAGGGCGTCTCGAAAGTGCAGGAGTGGGATCTGCGCAGGAACCACCGGCAGCCGGACGTCCAGCAGGTCGAGCGCGTCAGACGCGTACGCGGTCGTCGCCTCGACCATCCCGGCGAGTACGTCGCGGAGTACGGCCAGCACGTCGCGATGGTCCTGGATGAACCCGAGCTCGACGTCGAGCGAGACGTACTCCGCCAGGTGGCGCACGGTGTCGTGAGGCTCGGCCCGAAAGACCGGTCCAACCTCGAAGACCCGCTCGAAGACTCCGACCATGGTCTGCTTGTAGAACTGCGGGGACTGCGCGAGGTAGGCCTGACGGCCGAAGTAGTCGATCTCGAACACGTTGGCCCCGGACTCGGTCGTGGATCCCACGAGCTTCGGCGTCGTGATCTCGATGAAGTTCGCCGCCAGCAGGGTGTCTCGGAAGCCGCGCAGCGACGCCGCAGCCAGCCGCCACGTCGCGTTGCGCCGGGGGTGCCGCCAGGTGACCGGCGCGTGGTCCAACACCGTGGGCAGGGAGGCTGGCAGGCTCGGCCGCCACAGCTCCACGGGAGGAGTGTGCGCCGGATCGCTCAACACCTGGATGGTCGGGTCGACGACCTCGACACCACCTGGAGCCGCGGTGTTCGCCGTCACCCGACCGGTCACTGCGACGACCGTCTCCTCACCGAGGTCCGCCACGTGCTGTGCCGTCCCCGCGTCCTTGACGACCACCTGGGCCAGGCCGCTGCGGTCGCGCAGGATCACGAACGTGACGGCGGCCAGCCGCCGTCGGCGGTGAATCCATCCCTGCAACACGACGGTCTCGCCGACCTGGGTCGCAAGCGCATGGTTGAGCGTGCGGGGGCGATGCATCGCTGACCTCCTGGGGCGGTTCTGTCCCGGGAGGCGTGGGCGAGCGGGGACTCGCGGTGCCACCACACCTTCACCGCACGCGCGCAGCGCACGGCCTCGTCGTGCTGCGGCTCGGAAGTGTCTTCACCGAGGGGGCCGGACTCCGCCGTCTCAGCCTGGGGGCGGCTCTCTGTGCTCCGGGATCGCTCGGCTACTCGTCTTCGTCAACGCCTGACGACCAGCCTAGCCGGACTCGGTCGCCGGCTGACGTCAATGTGGAGGGATGGGTGTTGCTAGGGCCGCCCTAATCCCTAGAGATCGGTGGGCTCAGACCTTGGGCTCGGCCGGAGAGCTGGTCGCAGGGGGACGTACGGCAGGTGCCGCGGGTCTGATGAACCGCCAGGTCCCCTCACGTCGGAGCGGCTTGTGGACGACGGCTCGTTGCGCCTGCTGGTGTGGCAGGCTGCCCCGCATGTGTGGCAGGTACGCAGCCAGCCGATCGCCGGCGGACCTGGTCGAGGAGTTCGAGGTGGTGGCCAGCGACGTCACGGAGTCGCTCGCACCCGACTACAACGTGGCGCCGACGAAGACGGTGCCCGCCGTCATCGAGCGGCCGCCGCGGGGTGAGCCGCAGAGAGAGGCCGTACGCCGTCTCATCGCGCTGCGCTGGGGGCTGGTTCCGTCCTGGGCCAAGAATCCTGCTATCGGCAACCGCCTGATCAACGCCCGGATGGAAACCGTTGCGGACAAGCCCGCGTACCGTCGCGCCTTCGCCGCCCGCCGGGCGCTGTTGCCTGCCGACGGCTACTACGAGTGGTACCCGACGCAGCGCACCAACAAGGCCGGCAAGCCGCTCAAGCAGCCGTTCTTCATCCGGCCGAAGGACGGCGGCATCTTGGCGTTGGCCGGCCTGTACGAGCTGTGGCGCAACAAGGAGAAGGCCGACGACGACCCGGACTCGTGGCTGTGGAGCGCCACCGTCTTGACGACGACCGCCGAGGACGCGGTGGGGCACATCCACGACCGGATGCCGCTGCTCGTGGAGCCGGAGCGATACGCGGCCTGGCTCGACCCGTCAGTGTCGGACCGGAACTCCCTGCTGGCGCTCCTGGTGCCGGCGGCGCCGGGGCGGCTGGAGGCGTACCCGGTGTCCACGCAGGTCAACAGCGTCCGCAACAACGGTCCGCAGCTGCTGGATCCGATGGATCCCGACCCGGAACCGCTGTGAGTTCGCCGTGGTGCTGCAGACCCTGATCGACACTCCACACGGCACCGCGCGGGTGGTCCAGCGTCGCTCGGTCAGCCCGTGGGCAACGTTGGTGTTGACCCATGGCGCCGGCGGCGGAATCGACAGTCCCGACCTGCTGACCTTGGCCCGGCGGCTGCCCGCCCAGGGCATCACGGTGGCGCTGGTCGAGCAGCCGTGGCGGGTGGCGGGACGGCGTGTCGCGCCGGCGCCTCGGATCCTCGACGAGGGCTTCGCCGCGGCGATGGGCGCGCTGCGGCCGCGGACGCCGATGATCGTCGGTGGGCGTAGCGCGGGCGCCCGCGTCGCCTGCCGCACCGGACGTGACCTCGGGGCTGGCGGAGTGTTGGCGCTCGCCTTCCCGCTGCACCCCCCGGGCCGGCCGGAGCGGAGCCGCGTGCACGAGCTGCTCGGCAGCGGCCTGAGCACGCTCGTCGTCCAGGGCGAGCGGGACGCCTTGGGCACGCCGCAGGAGTTCCCGCTCCACCTACCACTGGTCGTCGTGCCGGACGCCGACCACGAGTTCAAGGTCCTGGTGCGCAGCGCCAGGGCACGCGCAGACGTGCTCGACGTCGTGCTGCGCGCTGCCCGGGTATGGATCGGGCGCCGGCTCGGTCACGACTGAGATCGCCCCACGACTGTGGCACCTACGCGGTCACCCCCGCGCCGGCGCTCGCAGGGGAACAACGTCACCCTGGTCACGGTTGACGACGACGAGACCACGTTGTCGCCGTTCTGTCCGGAGGTCACTGTGCTGGTGAGCATCCCGGCGCGGAACTGGGCCAGCGGCGAGTCGACGATCCTGCAGGCCCCCGTAGGGACGCAGTGGACCGGTGCCTGTCGGACTCCCCCGGTAGGCTGTGCCCCGATGACTGACAGTGACGGACAAGCCCCGGGAAGTGTCGGCGACCAACCGTTCGCCGAGACGGTCGAGCAGCGCGCCGAGCGCTTCGAGCGTGACGCGTTGCCCTTCCTCGACCAGCTGTACTCGGCCGGGCTGCGCATGACCCGCAACCCGGCGGACGCCGAAGACCTGGTGCAGGAGACGTACGCCAAGGCGTACAGCGCCTTCCACCAGTTTCGTCCCGGCACCAACCTCAAGGCGTGGCTCTACCGCATCCTCACCAACACTTACATCAACTCCTACCGCAAGAAGCAACGCCAGCCGCTCCAGCAGATGACCGAGACGATCGAGGACTGGCAGATCGCCGCGGCCGAGTCCCACACGTCCTCAGGGCTCAAGTCGGCCGAGATGGAGGCGTTGGAGCATCTCCCGGACACCGACGTGAAACGCGCACTCGCGGCGCTGCCCGAAGACTTTCGGCTGGCTGTCTACCTCGCCGATGTCGAGGGGTTCCCGTACAAGGACATCGCCGAGATCATGGGGACGCCGATCGGCACCGTGATGTCGCGCCTGCACCGTGGTCGCCGACAGCTGCGCGAGATGTTGTCCGACTACGCCCGCGACCGCGGGATGGCCACCTCAGCGGCGGGGGAGCGGTGATGAGCTGCGGCAAACCCCACGCTCACGACTGCGCCGAGATCCTCGCTGAGCTCTACGTGTTCCTCGACAACGAGGCCGCAGAGGCGAGCTGCGCGGAGATCCGTGAACACCTCATCGAGTGTGGCCCCTGCCTTGCCGCGTACGACCTCGACCGGATGGTGAAAGACTTGGTTGCACGCTCATGTGGCGAGCTGGCCCCGGAGCCGCTGCGCGAACGCGTGCTGCTGTCCATCCGTTCGGTGTCGGTTCAGATCACCTCGACCGACTTCCACCCCGAGCACCCGTGAGCTGTCGCCCCGACGGGGAGACAGGGAGGAGAACTTCGTGAGCAAGAACGGTCGCAAGCGGCGTGCTCGACGCAAGAGCAAGGCCAACCACGGCAAGCGGCCCAACGCCTGAGGTCACAGCTCGAGCCGAAAGCCGATAAGCCGGACCTCCGAGGTGGGGCACCAGTCGAGTTCCGGGGCCCGGGTGAAGCCGAACGATACGTACAAGGCGTGCGCCGCCGTCATCGTGTCCCCGCTGCACAGCACCATCTCGGTATGCCCGAGCTCCCGCGACCGCCGCAGGCACTGGGTCACCAACGCCCGCGCCACCCCACGCCGGCGGGCTGCCGGTGCCACCGCCAGCATCCGGAACTCACCCTGATCGGCGCGTTGCGCCAGCTCGCGGTAGTCAGATCCGTCCGGGCAGAACGTCACGCTGCCCAGCACCTCGTCGCCCTCCACCGCTACCCACAGCTCGGCTCGGGAGGCCCGGTCGCCCGCATCGCGCAGCACCTGGGCGTACGACCGCTCCTGGTCGAGGAAGCCGTCCGCCGAGTAGGCCGCGACGGTGATGTCGCCCACCGTGTCGTACTCGCTCGGATCGGCCAGTCGCAACGAGACGCTCACAACTAACAGTCTGTCCGGCATCACGTTCCCGCGCAGGGTCGGGCGAGGTCAGCGCAGCGACGGCTCCGGCGTGGCGAACGAGCCCGCGGCCGGGAACAGCCAGGGGCTGGCGGCCCGCAGCTGGTCGAGGACGACCAGCATCAGGTCGGCTCGTCGCGCCGGTGGCTCGGCGAACAGCTCCTTGTCAGCGGCCACCTCGTCTCGACCTCTCACGCCTAGTGCCAGCTGGACGTGCAACGCCCGCAGGAACGACGCCGTGTTGGCCGCGGCCGGGGACGGCCACTCGGAGCGCGGCTCGGCACGGGCAGCCGGGGTGCGGATACCGGTTCCCAGTCGCGCCACCCACGGCTCGAGGACGCCGAACGACACCAGGTTGCGGTGCAGGATCGTCATGACCGCGTAGGCCATCCGGTCATCCTCGCCATTGCGCCAGACGTGCGGCGTCGGCTGCAGCAGCCGGTCGGCGACCACGTCGAGCAGGACGGTCAGCTCGAGAGCACCCAGGTGTCGGGAGCGCGCGAGCTGCCCCAACAGGTCCGCCCCGTGGGCCACCGTATGGGCCCAGCCACGTTCCGCGATCCAGCCGCGCAGATCGCGCTCACGTACGAACCACGACGTCGCCCGGTCGCCCCAGCGTAAGACGGTGTCGGCACTGAGCAGCCGCACCTCGTTGTCACGTCCGACCGCTTCGGCCAGGATGAGCGCACTGAACGAGCGTCGCAGCACACTGTCGGTGCCGTCGGACCCGATGCCCTGGACGAGCCCGACCGTGATGCCGTCGCCGAGACCCACAAGCAGCTTGTCGTAGACGCCGTTGCGGATCCAGGTGGCCAGCACGGGGTAGGCGAGGTCGTCGCGCCGGCGCGGGTTCGGGTCGCCGAGCATGGTCACGAGCTCAGCGGTCAGGTCGTCGAGCGGGCGGTCCGGGGGTACTGCGGCGCCTCCGGTCAGCACCGACAGCCAGTACGCCTCCACCACGGGTCCATCGTGGCACGGCAGCTCGGCGCAGCAGGTGGTGACGCGCTCGCGAGGCGGATGCTCTCAGGCGGTCCGGATCCGCGCCCGAGCGTTTCGCCGCTTCAAGGAACGGCGTTCGTCCTCACTGAGACCGCCCCAGACGCCGTGGTCCTGACCCGACTCCAGTGCCCAGCTCAGGCACTGTTCGCGTACGTCACAGCGACGGCATACCTGCTTGGCCTCCTCGATCTGGAGGATGGCCGGGCCGGTGTTACCGATCGGGAAGAACAGCTCCGGGTCCTCTTCGAGGCATGCAGAGCGGTGACGCCAGTCCATGGCGGCGGCTCCTTTGTCGTTGGAAGTCGAGCGACTGGGTTCGCAACCCAATGCGAACGGAGGTGAACGAATTCACGATGGTGCAAGTAACAGTGCCGACCACCCGGCGTGTTGGTGGCGTAACTCAGAGCGCGTCACACCTGGGGAGGTCGACGCCCCGATCGTTGCAAGAAAGCCGGGACAGCACAAGGGCAGGTTCACTGTCGATTGGCTCACACTGATGATGGACCGAGCGCCATCAGCGGCGTCACTCCTCCAGCAGTCCTTCCCGCAGCCGCACCAGGGTCCTCGAGAGCAGCCGTGACACGTGCATCTGTGACATGCCGATCTCAGCGGCGATCTGTGACTGGGTCATCTGATGAAAGAAGCGCAGCAGCAAGATCTGGCGGTCTCGGGGGTCGAGCTTGGCCAGCAACGGTCGGAGCGACTCGCGGTACTCGACGTGTCCCAGGGCTTCGTCATCCCCGCCCAGGACGTCGGCCATCGCGGCGCCGACGTCCTCACGGGTGTCCGTGGCGTCGAGTGAGAGTGTGGCGTACGCGTTGGCCGACTCGATGCCTTCGAGCACCGCGTCCTGGTCGACGTTGAGCCTGGTGGCCAGCTCGGCAACCGTGGGTGAGCGGCTGAGCTGCTGGGTGAGCTCGGATGTCGCACTGGTCAGCTCCAGCCGCATCTCTTGGAGCCGGCGAGGCACCCGGATCGACCAGCCCTTGTCGCGGAAGTGCCGCTTGATCTCGCCGACGATCGTGGGCGTCGCATACGTGGAGAACTCCAAGCCGCGCTGCGGCTCGAAGCGGTCGACCGCCTTGAGCAACCCGATGGTGCCGACCTGGGTCAGGTCGTCGAGAGGTTCCCCCCGGTTGCCGAAGCGCCGGGCGAGGTGTTCGACCAGGGGCAGGTTGAGCCGCACGAGCTGCTCGCGGACGGCGCTTCGCGCCGGGTCGTCGGCGTGCATCCGAGCCAGCTGCTCGAACGCCGCGCGAGTGGCCGATCGGGCATCGGCCGAGCGGCTGCTCGCCGGTCCTGCTCCCCGTGAGCGCCTCGGGGGAGCGGCGTTCGAAAGGATCTCGCTTGAGGCGCTCATCGGAGGTCAGCCGCCGGGGCGTTGCTGGCTCAGCTGGATCATCAGCTGGTCGGGGAGCTGCACGTCGAACGAGACGTCCGAGGCCAGAGCGCTGAGGACCGCCCAGGCGAAGCCGTCCCGCGGCGGGACGCGCGGGCTCGAAGAACGCACGGCGGCACGCACGGTGACGGAGTCGTCCGTCATGTGGAACGAGCAGGTCAGCCGTGAGCCGGGCACCGCCTGAGCCAGCAGCAGCGAGCAGGCCTCGTCCACGGCGATTCGCAGATCCTCGATGTCGTCGAGGGTGAAGTCGAGCCGGGCGGCCAACCCGGCCGCGGCGGTTCGCAGCACCGACAAGTAGGTGCCGTCGGCGGGCACCCCGATGTCGATGTCAGCGCCTTGCGACATCTGCGCCCACGACGGATGGTCGTCGGTCACCAGCCCGTCAGGCGGCCTTCGTCGCCGCGTAGATGTCGGCTATCTGGTCGATCTTTGCCAGCAGCTGGTCCGCGGTCTTGACGTCGTCGTCGCCCTTCGTACCGCTGGCCCCGGCGAGCTTCGTCGCCTCGTTGAACAACGTGTGCAGGTCGGGGTACTTCTCGAAGTGGGGGGGCTTGAAGTAGTCGGTCCACAGCACCCACAGGTGGTGCTTGACGAGTTCGGAGCGCTGTTCCTTGATCAAGATGGCGCGCGTCCTGAAGTCGGGGTCGTCGTTGTCTTGCATCTTCTCGGCGATCTTCTTGACCGATTCGGCTTCGATCCGTGCCTGGGCTGGGTCGTAGACGCCACACGGCAGGTCGCAGTGGGCGTACACCTCGATCGTGGAGGCGAACAGGCGCGCGAGCATCGGGGGGAGTCCCTTCGTCGTGGTGGTCGTGTTCCTCGGCGACACTACTCCCGATGTGGGGACTTGCAGTCGTGCGAGGGCGCTCGATGCAGCCGACGCTGTACGACGGCGACCGGCTGTTGGTGCGCCATGGTCGGCCGCCTCGCCCCGGCGGCCTGGTCGTCGTCCGGCTGCCCGACGGTGTCGTGGCGGTCAAGCGCGCTGTCCGCCGGGAGACGGCCGGCTGGTGGGTGGAGCGGGACAACCCGGCGGAGGGTGTCGATTCCTGGTCGGTGGGCGTCATCCCCGACCACGATGTCCTGGCCGCCGTGGTCATCCGGTTGTGGTCGCTGCGCCGAACGGGTCAGTAGGGTCGGTCCGTGTTCGCCGTCTACGCCGAGACGCTCGACAACTCTGAGCCATTGAGCGGCCTCGTCGTCGGCGAGCGACCGGAACCGCAGCCGGCCGACGGGTGGGCGACGGTGACCGTGCGGGCCGCCTCCCTCAACCACCACGACCTCTGGTCGCTGCGCGGAGTCGGACTGCGGCAGGAGGCGTTGCCGATGATCCTGGGCTGTGACGCGGCCGGGATCGATGAGAACGGCAACGAGGTCGTCGTGCACGCTGTCGTCCCCGACCCGTCGTGGACCGGCGACGAGACGCTCGACCCCAAGCGGACGCTGTTGTCGGAGCGCCTTCAGGGCACCTTTGCCGACAGGGTCGTGGTTACCCGGCGCAATCTCGTCGCCAAACCGGCGGCGCTGACCTTCGAGGAGGCGGCCTGCCTGCCGACTGCGTGGCTGACCGCCTACCGGATGCTGTTCACCTCAGCCGGGGTACGCCCCGGGAACAGCGTCCTGGTCCAGGGCGCCGGTGGCGGTGTAGCGACCGCCGTGGTCGCGCTCGCTCGCGCCGCCGGCCTACGCGTCTACGCTACGAGCCGCGACGAGGGCAAGCGCGCCCGGGTGCTCGAGCTCGGCGCCCACGAGGTCTTCGAACCGGGGGCTCGGCTGCCGCACCGCGTCGATGCGGTCCTGGAGACGGTCGGAGCGGCGACGTGGTCCCACTCGCTGAGGTCGCTGCGCCCTGGCGGGACGGTCGTGCTGGCGGGCGCGACGTCGGGCCAGAACCCCTCGGAGACCGAGCTGAACCGGATCTTCTTCCTGCAACTGCGGGTGCACGGCTCGACGATGGGCACCCGCGACGAGCTGCAGGCGCTGCTCGCCATGCTCGACGTCACCGGCGTGCGGCCGCTGATCGACCGCACGCTGCCAATGGAGCAGGCGCCTGCGGGCTTCGCCGCCCTTCACCGCGGCGACGTCTTTGGCAAAGTCGTCTTCACCCGCGACCATCCGTGAGTTTGGACCCGACCATCCGTGACTTCTCGCCGCCGTACGGTCGAGCGAGGGCGAAGGAGCGGCGGACGTGACGGTCACCATTCGGCGGGCGCTGGCGCACGATGCGGGTGCGGGTGCTGCCTGTCATATCGCGTGTTGGCGCGAGGCGTACGCCACCATCGTCGAGCCCAAGGTGCTGGCCGAACGTACGAGTGACCTCGCGGAGCGCACCGAGCGGTGGCGCCAGATGATCACTGATCCTCGTCCGCGCTGGATCGCCGTCACCGCAGGCGGTGAGGTTGTCGGGTTCTCAGCGGCCGGACCGGGTCGGGACGACGACATAGACATCGGTCTCGAGTTGTACGCGATCTACGTCCGCGCCGCCCATCAAGGCACGGGCATTGCGGACCGCTTGATCGAGACGGCTCTCGGCCCCGCGGCGGCGTACCTCTGGGTCTTCGAGGCGAACCCCCGGGCACGGGCTTTCTACACCCGGCACAGATTCGCGCCGGAAGGGGCCCGCAAGATGGAGCCGCTCTTCGAGCGACCGGAGATCCGCATGGTACGAGATCAGATCGTGACGACAGCTGGGTCGTAGTGACCAACGCGAGCCTGGTCGCCGCTATCGGTGAGCCACTGAGGCGGGCCCGCCACCTCCAATGGCGGAGGGGCACTCCCAATGGGTTCGAACCCATTGGGAGTGTCGCTATCCCATGTGAACATGGGATAGCGACACCCGCCGATTACGAGAAGGCTTGTGAGAGCAGCGCCTTCTGTTCCTCGGCGTGCCTCGAGTGCTGGCCGACGGAGGGGGACGACGACTCCGGGCGCGACACCCGGTAGAACGGCAGCCCGTCAAGCTCGCGGGTCAGGTGTAGGGCCATGTGCGGCCAGGCACCCTGGTTGGCCGGCTCGTCCTGCACCCAGCGGAGCTCGGCGAGCTTCGGGAACCGTTCCAGCGCAGCGCGCAGCTGCTCGACCGGTCGGGGGTAGAGCTGCTCGACTCGCAGGATCGCCGAGCGTGGCTCGTCTCCCTCTCGCTTCGCACGCTCCGCCAGCAGCTCCCAAGCGATCTTGCCCGAGCACAACAACACCCGCTCGACCCGTCCGGCATCGACGCCGTCGTCGCCGATCAGCGGCTGGAACGAGCCCGAGGTGAAGTCCTCGGGCTGGGACACCGCAACCTTCGAGCGCAGCATTGACTTGGGTGTGAACACGATGAGCGGCGAGTGTCGGCTACCCAGTGTGTGCTGGCGCAGCAGGTGGAAGTAGCTGGCTGGCGTCGAGGGCTGCGCGACCGTGAACGCGTCATCCGCGGCCAGCGTCATGAAGCGCTCGATCCGGGCGGAGGAGTGGTCGGGCCCCTGGCCCTCATAGCCGTGCGGGAGCAGCAGCACGACTCCGGACTTCTGCTGCCACTTGGTCTCGCCGGCGCTGATGTACTGGTCGATGATGATCTGCGCGCCGTTGACGAAGTCCCCGAACTGCGCTTCCCACATCGTGAGCGCCTCGGGCCGGGCCACGGAGTACCCGTACTCGAAGCCCATCACGGCGTACTCGCTCAGCAGCGAGTCGTAGACGTGGAAGCCGGCCTGGTCGGCGGTCATCGTGCCCAGCGGTGTCCACTCGGCTGCGGTGTGCCGGTCGATGATCGTCGCGAACCGCGACGCGAAGGTGCCGCGACGCGAGTCCTGTCCGGACAGACGTACGGGCCGACCCTGCATGAGCAGCGACCCGAAGGCGATGATCTCGCCGGTGCCCCAGTCGATCGGTCCCTCGGTGATCGAGGCGGCCCGCCGCTGCAGCTGCGGCAGCACCTTCGGGTGCACGGTGAAGCCGTCGGGGGAGTGGGTGTGCGCGTCGGCGATCGTCTTGAGCGCCTCGCGGCTGATCGCGGTCTCCACGCCACCTGACGGCACCGCAGGCTTGTCCGGGTACTCCGGGACGGTGGCGTACATCGACGCCTTGCTGGACGCCGTCCTCACCTCGGTGAACACCTGCTCGAGCTGCTGCTGGTAGTCGCGCAGCGCCTGCTCCGCCTCCTCGACCGTGATGTCGCCACGGCCGACCAGCGCCTCGGTGTAGAGCTTGCGCACCGAGCGCTTGCCCTCGATCAGGTCGTACATCAGTGGCTGCGTGTACGAGGGGTCGTCACCCTCGTTGTGGCCGCGGCGGCGGTAGCACACCAGGTCGATGACGACGTCCTTCTTGAACGCCTGCCGGTACTCGAAGGCGAGGCGCGCCACGCGGATGCATGCCTCGGGGTCGTCGCCGTTGACGTGGAAGATCGGCGCCTGCACCATCCGGGCCACATCCGTGCAGTACAACGACGACCGCGAGGCGGCCGGGGAGGTGGTGAAGCCGACCTGGTTGTTGACGACGACATGCACCGTGCCGCCGGTCCGGTACCCGCGCAGCTGCGAGAGGTTGAGCGTCTCGGCGACGACACCCTGACCCGCGAACGCGGCGTCACCGTGGATGAGCAGCGGCAGCACGGGATACGCCGCACCGCGGTTGAGCAGATCCTGCTTCGCCCGGGCGATGCCTTCGAGCACCGGGTCGACGGTCTCGAGGTGCGACGGGTTCGCCGCCACCGAAACCTTGATCGTGTCCCCGCTGCCCGCACTGAACTCACCTTGGGCACCGAGGTGGTACTTGACGTCCCCCGAGCCCTGTACGGTCCGCGGGTCGATGTTGCCCTCGAACTCGGCGAAGATCTGACCCACGTTCTTGCCCACGATGTTGACGAGCACGTTGAGCCGGCCCCGGTGGGCCATGCCGATGCACACCTCGTCGAGAGCCGACTCCGCGGCTGCCTCGCAGATCTCGTCGAGCAGGGGGACTGTCGTCTCGGCCCCCTCGAGGCTGAACCGCTTCTGCCCCACGAACTTGGTCTGCAGGAACGTCTCGAACGCCTCGGCCTGGTTGAGCTTGTGCAGGATCCGCAGCTGCTCCTCGCGCGGCGGCTTCTCGTGCCGTCGCTCGACCCGTTCCTGCACCCACCGGCGCTGGTCCGGGTCCTGGATGTGCATGTACTCGATACCGACGGTGCGGCAGTACGAGTCGCGCAGGATGCCGAGGATGTCACGCAGCAGCATGAAACGGCGACCGCCGCCGATCGAACCGGTGGCGAACTCGCGCTCGAGGTCCCACAGCGTGAGCCCGTGCGTCACCACGTCCAGATCGGGATGGCTGCGCTGCCGGTACTCCAGCGGGTCGGTGTCGGCCATGATGTGCCCGCGGACGCGGTAGGCGTGGATCAGCTCCAGCACCCGGGCCTGCTTGTGCACCTCGTCGTCGTGGTTGGCCGGAATGTCCTTCGCCCACCGGACCGGCTCGTACGGGATCCGCAACGCCGCAAAGATCTCGTCGAAGAAGCCGTCCTCCCCGAGCAGCAGCGCATGCACGCGGCGCAGGAAGTCTCCGGACTGGGCGCCCTGGATGACGCGGTGGTCGTACGTCGACGTCAGCGTCATCATCTTCGAGATCGCCAGGTCGGCCAGTGTGCGCTCCGAGGCGCCCTGATACTCCGACGGGTAGTCCATCGAGCCGACGCCGATGATCGCCCCCTGGCCTCGCATCAGCCGCGGCACCGAGTGGTTGGTGCCGATGGTCCCGGGGTTGGTCAGGGTGAGCGTCGTGCCCTGGAAGGCCTCGACGGTCAGGGTGGCGTCTCGTGCCCGCCGGACGACGTCCTCGTACGCGGTCCAGAACTGCGCGAACGACATGGTCTCCGCGGACTTGATCGAGGGCACGAGCAGCTGCCGGGTGCCGTCGGCCTTGGGCAGGTCGATCGCCAGGCCGAGGTTGACGTGTGCCGGGCGCAGCAGAGTTGGCTTGCCGTCGACCACGTCGAAGCCGACGTTCATCTCCGGCATCGCCTTCAGCGCCTTGACGAGTGCCCAGCCGATGATGTGGGTGAAGGAGACCTTGCCCCCGCGGGCGCGCACGAGGTGGTTGTTGATGACGATGCGGTTGTCGATCAGCAGCTTGACGGGCACCGAGCGGACGCTGGTGGCGGTGGGTACCTCCAGGCTGGCGTCCATGTTCGAGACGGTGCGGGCGGCCGCACCCCGCAGCGCGACGTGCTCGACCTCGGTCGCGGGTCTCGGCGGCGCCGGGGTGGGCTGCTACTTGGGCACCGGCGGCTTCTGCGCCGACTCCGGTTGCGGCTTCTCGGTGGGGATGCGCGCGGTGTCCGGCTGAGCCCGGCCGTTCGTCTCCGGCTCATGAGGTGTGGTGCCCGCGAAGAATTGCTCCCAGGCCTTGTCCACCGAGCTGGGGTCCGCTTGATAGCGCTCGTACATCTCGTCGACGAGCCACTGGTTGGTGCCGAATGCTGCCAGGGGGTCGTCGTGAGAAGACTCGGTCACGCCTGGATCGCCTCTTCCGCTACGTACGTATCCGTCTCTGCCCAGGTTATCCCGGACGCCGGCGCGCCGTGGCGGCGTCGCAGGGTCTGGTTGCTCACAAAGTCAGTCGGTCCGATGCAGATCGGGCGAGGCGCATTGACACCGGCGCCTGCCTGGTCATGCTGAGCGCGATGACTGTCACCGTCCGGCCGCTCAGGGTCGTCGTCGCGCTGCTGGCCTCGGCCGTGATCGGCGCCACCGCGCTCGTCGGCTGCGACGACGACACAACCACCGCGCCGACCCCGTCCCCGACGAGTGCCAGCGATCCGACCACGGTCAGCGGAGCCCCGACGCTGACGATGCGTCCGGCGCGCCTCGAGACGCGGCTGGTCCGGCTCGCCGGGCACCTGCCCCGCGAACGACGCCGGTCTGTCGTCGCCTCCATCGCCCGGCCGGTGAGGTCTTGGCTGCGCGCCGGCTTCGTCGGCGGCGACTATCCTCGCCGCGACTTCCCGGGCGCGTTCGCCGACTACACCCGCGACGCGGCACGGCTGGCGTCGCGACAGGACGAGGTGACCACCAACGCGGCGCTCGGTGCCGACCTGGTCGACGTGGTGCCCACCCGGCGCACGGTCCGGCTCAGCGTGTTCGCCCCGCACGGCCGGGCGGCCGGGGCGACCGCCGATGTGACCTTGGTGCTGCTGGGCATTCGCGCCGACGAGAGCGAGGTCGAGCTAGCGGTGACCGGGCAGCTGTACCTGACCCGGGACGGGGGCTGGCAGGTGTTCGGCTTCGACCTGGCGCGGACACTGGGCGCTCCCGGCTCGTATGAGCGGAGGCGGCGATGAACAACGTCCGGTCGCGGCTACGCCGCTGGACAGTGCTGGCAGTGGTGTTGGCGGTCGTCGGCCTGACGGTGCCGGACTCCGCAACCCCCCGCTTCGACGGATCGCTGGTCAAGGTGGAGAACGCCCGCGGCCTGGACACCGACCCGGGCGTGGTGTGGATCCTGGCGCTGGGTTCTGACGCCCGACCTGGCGAGCCGGTGCTGCGCAGCCGCGCCGACTCCATCCACCTCGTTGGCATCAACCCACGAACAGGCCACGCCACGATCATCGGCATCCCCCGCGACTCGTACGTCGACATCCCGGGGTACGGCCGGGACAAGATCAACGCCGCGATGGTCTACGGCGGACCGCAGCTCGAGGCGGCGGCGGTGGCCGGCATGATGGGGATCACCCCCGACTACGTCTTCACGACGAGCTTCTGGGACTTCTCGCGGATGGTGTGGAGCATCGGTGGAGTCGACGTCCACTCAGCGCACGCGTTCTCCGAGCCGCTCGTCACGATCCGCGAGGGCGTCAACCACGTCAACGGTGTCGAGGCTCTGGTCTTCGTACGCGAGCGCTACCAGCTGCCCAACGGCGACTTCGACCGGTCGCGTAACCAAGGCCAGTTCATGGTCGACGGTCTGCGACAGGTGGCGAGCGTGGCAGCGGAGTCCGGCGGACTGGAGCGGGCGCTGTGGACGTTTGCCAAGCACACCGACATCGACGTCGGCCCGGTGGAGCTGTACCGACTGGCGCGGGCCGTGCTGCAGGTCGACCCTCAGCTGGTGGACAACTGTGTCATCGATGGCGGGACCACGTTTGCCGGCGGAGCCAGCGTGGTGCTGCCCGACCTCGGGCAGGCACGGGCTTATGCGCAGGACGCGGGTAGCGACGCCACGCTCGCCTCCGGATGCAGCTGACCGCCCCGGGACCGAAGTCCCAGGGCGGTCAGCCTGCGGCTGTGCTCCGTCAGACCTTGCGGTCAGGACGGCTTGATGCTGGCCTTTGCGATGCCCAGGTCGATGGTGCCCACCGTCCCGGACAGCACCTTGACCCGCAAGGCGACCACCGATATCCCGTACTTGCTCCGATCCACCTTGGGCGCCGAGAGCACGGCCAGGTTGCCGGCCTTCACCGGGTGTCCCGCGGTCGGGACCCTCAGCCGGTCACCCTGGAACGTGATCGAAACGATCTCCGTGCCCTTGGCCGACTTGACCAGCTTGTCGCCCTGCTTGGTGACGTTGGCCGCGCCGATGACGCCCTTGATCAGCAACTGGTTGCTGGCGCCAACGGTCGCCCGGGCAACTCGGCCGCGGGTCTGTGCGTAGCCGTGGCGACGGTCGCGCTGTTCACCGCGCGCCGAACCGGTGGCTGCACCGAGGTGCACCAGCTGCGACACGGTCACGCCGGCGGTCTTGTTGGTCCGCCATACACCGTTGGTGCCCTGGCAGGGCAGCGGCTGGCGTGCCACCCGCCCGCTCTTGACCACGCCGTCGAGAAGCGAGCCCTGTGCGGCGA
>JACCZI010000026.1 GCA_013696015.1 Nocardioidaceae bacterium | reverse complement strand
CCACCCCGACGGCGCGGATGACCCCGATCGCGATGTCACGCAGCCGCTGGTACTCGCGGTCGGTCAGCGTCATCGCCGGCGCGACCGTGACGGAATCGCCGGTGTGGACGCCCATCGGGTCCAGGTTTTCGATCGAGCACACGACGACGACGTTGTCCGCCCTGTCGCGCATCACCTCGAGCTCGTACTCCTTCCATCCCAGGATCGACTCCTCGAGCAGCACCGAGGTGGTGGGACTGGCGGCGAGTCCGGCGTTGGCGATGCGCCGCAGCTGGGCCTCATCGTGTGCCATACCCGACCCGGCGCCACCCATGGTGAACGACGGGCGCACCACCACCGGGTAGCCGAGATCGTCAGCTGCTGACAGGCATTCGGGCATCGAGGTGCAGGTGATGGAGCGGGCCACCTCCGCGTGCCACTGCGGTGGCAGATCCTGCACGATGCGCTTGAACGACTGGCGATTCTCCCCCGCAACGATGGCGTGCGCGGATGCGCCGATGAGCTCGACGTCGTACTTGTCGAGCACGCCGGTGTCGGCAAGCGTGAGCGCAAGGTTGAGCGCGGTCTGCCCGCCGAGTGTCGCCAGTAGCGCATCCGGGCGTTCCTTGGCGATGACCCGTTCGACAACCTCCGGTGTGATCGGCTCGACGTACGTCGCATCCGCCAGCTCGGGGTCGGTCATGATCGTCGCCGGGTTGGAGTTGACCAGGACCACCCGCAGGCCCTCGTCGCGCAGCACCCGGCAGGCCTGGGTGCCGGAGTAGTCGAACTCACAAGCCTGTCCGATGACGATCGGGCCCGAGCCGATGACCAGCACCGAGGTGAGGTCGCCGCGCCGCGGCATCAGCCGGCTGCCCGTTCCATCGTCTTGCCCGATCCGGAAACCCCGCCCGCCGAGTCATCTTCCCGCCAATTGACGGGTGTGGAAGCGCGGGCGCTGGCGCCCCATCCGACGGTCACGCTCGCCGCTACGCTCGTCCCTCGCTCCCCGCCTCGCCGTTCCAGTCCGGTGGTCACGCTCGCCGTTCCAACAGCTCCACGAACCGGTCGAACAGGTGCTCCGCGTCGTGCGGTCCGGCGGCCGACTCGGGGTGGTACTGGACGCTGAACGCGACCACGGCCCCGCCCGCGTCGACGACCCGCAGCCCTTCGACTACCCCGTCGTTGAGGCACACGTGCGTGACCTCGACGGTGCCGTACGGGGTCGCTGCATCCTGGCCGGCGGGGGCCGCGACGGCGAAGCCGTGGTTGTGCGCGGTCACCTCCACCCTGCCGGTCGTCAGGTCCTTGACCGGTGAGTTGATGCCGCGGTGCCCGTGCGGAAGCTTGAACGTTCCCAGGCCCAGCGTCCGGCCGAGCAGCTGGTGGCCGAAGCAGATGCCGAACACTGGCAGCCGCCGGTCGAGCACACCGCGGACCAGCGCGACCGCGGCCCCGGCCGTGCTGGGGTCTCCGGGACCGTTGGAGAAGAAGACGCCGTCGACGCCGCACGCCTCCAGGTCGCCGAGCGTGACGGTGGCCGGCAACACGTGCACCTCGATCCCCCGCCGGGCGAGCAGCTCAGGGGTGCGCCGCTTGATGCCCAGGTCGATCGCGGCGACCCGGAACCGCGTCCCCCCGACGGCCGGGACGACGTACCGCTCGGGCGTGGTGACCTCGCCGGCCAGGTCGGCACCGCTCATGTGCGGCGACGCCCGGACCGTGGCGAGCAGCGCGTCGGCGTCCGTCGAGACCGAGCTGATGCCGACCCGCATCGCCCCCCGTTCCCGCAGGTGGCGGGTCAGCGCACGGGTGTCGACCCCGGAGATCCCGACCACGCCATGCTGGCGCAACGCGTCGACCAGGCCGCGCCGGGACCGCCAGCTGCTCGGAGCCCGAGCCGGCTCCCGTACGACGTAGCCCGCCACCCAGATCCGGTTCGACTCGTCGTCCTCGTCGTTGATCCCGGTGTTCCCGATGTGCGGGGCGGTCATCACCACGACCTGGCGGTGGTACGAGGGGTCGGTCAGCGTCTCCTGGTAACCGGTCATACCGGTCGCGAAGACTGCCTCACCGACGGTCTCCCCCACCGCCCCGTACGCCTGGCCGTTGAAGGTTCGCCCGTCCTCGAGCACCAGAACCGCGTCAGGAGCGGTTGTCACGCTGGGACCGTCTCGACTGCGGTGGTACAGCAACCCCGCAGGAACGTCGCGACAACCCGACCGGGCAGCGTCATGCCGGCGTAGGGGGTGTTGCGTGACAGTGACACGCTGTCCTGGGCCTGGACCACCCGGCTGGCCGACGGGTCGTACAGCACCAGGGTTGCCGGTTCACCTGCCCTCAGGGGCCGCCCATGCTCGCCCAGCCGCCCGATCCGGGCCGGGCGAACCGACATGCGGTCCGCGACGCCCGCCCAGTCGAGCAGCCCCGTGTCGACCATCGTGTGCTGCACTACCGACAACGCCGTCTCCAAGCCGAGCATGCCGAAGGCGGCGGCCGCCCACTCGCACTCCTTGTCCTCGACCGGATGAGGGGCGTGGTCGGTCGCCACGGCGTCGATGGTGCCGTCCGCGAGCCCGGCCCGCACCGCGTCGACATCGGCGGCCGTCCGCAGCGGCGGGTTCACCTTGTAGACCGGGTCGTACGTCGCGGCTGCCTGGTCGGTGAGCAGCAGGTGGTGAGGGGTCACCTCCGCGGTGACGTCCCAACCCTTCGACTTGGCCCAGCGCAGGATCTCGACCGAGCCGGCGGTCGAGACGTGGCAGACGTGCAGCCGCGAGTCGACGTGCGCGGCCAGCATGGCGTCGCGGGCGATGATCGCCTCCTCGGCGACCGCGGGCCAGCCCTGCATGCCGAGCACGCCGGACAGCTCGCCCTCGTTCATCTGGGCGCCCTCGGTGAGTCGTGGCTCCTGCGCGTG
>JACCZI010000041.1 GCA_013696015.1 Nocardioidaceae bacterium | reverse complement strand
GCGAGCCCGCACCTGCACGAAGTGGATCGGCAATCCGTCCACCGTCGTCATGAACTGCGGGTATGCGTTGAGCCGCGCCTCGACTGCGCGCCAGTCGAAGCTCCGGCCCCGGCGCCGCAGATTTGCGCCACTCGTCGGGCGGGTCACCGTTGACGGTTCGGTTGTTACCTGGCGATCCTCGAGCGGTCAGTCAACGCATGGCTTCTGGTGACTCACCGACGCATGCATTGTTGCCTGCGTGTTGTAGGTGTGGTTCTGCGCTGTGCGTCGGGTGGGAGGAGCTCTCGTCGTAGGGCTTACGCGGGCATCGTGGCTGGAGTCAACGCCGATTTGATCTGGGCTGGCGGGCTCTGGCAGACTGTCCCGGTTGTTCCGGTGGGATCGCCGGGGCGTCTGTGCGTCAGACCTGGTCTTGCCGGGCAGCCCGATGCCGCTGCGGGAGATCCCGCTCGCGCCCGGCACCCGTCGGGCCGCACTCCCAACTCGACGAGGCCGGCGGTCACGCGCGGTGCAGGGCGCGACACGCCCGACCTCGGGGGTACGGGCGGGGAACCACCAGCGGTGCGAGCGAGAGGGACGAAGCGAGAGCGATGGCGGGACAGAAGATCCGCATTCGGCTCAAGGCCTACGACCACGAGGTGATCGACTCCTCGGCGCGCAAGATCGTCGACACGGTCACCCGTACCGGTGCGACGGTCGCTGGTCCGGTGCCGCTGCCGACGGAGAAGAACGTGTTCGTGGTGATCCGGTCACCGCACAAGTACAAGGACAGCCGGGAGCAGTTCGAGATGCGCACGCACAAGCGGCTCATCGACATCATCGACCCCACACCGAAGACCGTCGACTCGCTGATGCGCCTGGACCTGCCTGCCGGTGTCGACATCGAGATCAAGCTCTGAGGACGCCGCACCTATGAGCCAGCAACGAGACGTCGCGGGACTGTTGGGCACCAAGCTCGGCATGACGCAGACCTGGGACGAGAACAACCGCGTGGTGCCGGTCACAGTGATCGATGCCGGGACGAACGTCGTCACGCAGATCCGCACACCCGAGACCGACGGGTACACCGCGGTCCAGATCGGCTTCGGCGAGATCGAGGCCCGCAAGGTGACCAAGCCCAAGGCCGGCCATTTCGCCAAGGCCGGTGTCACGCCGCGGCGCCACCTGATGGAGATTCGCACCGGCGACGTCAGCGCGTACGAGCTGGGCCAGCGGCTAAACCCGGCCGACGTGTTCACCGCCGGCCAGCAGGTCGACGTGACCGGCACCAGCAAGGGCAAGGGTTTCGCGGGTGTGATGAAGCGGCACGGGTTCTCCGGCGTCGGTGCGTCGCACGGCGCCCACCGCAACCACCGCAAGCCTGGTTCCATCGGCGCCTGCGCCACTCCGTCGCGGGTGTTCAAGGGCATGCGCATGGCCGGTCGCATGGGCACCGAGCGCGTCACCACCCAGAACCTCACCGTGCACGCCGTGGATGTCGAGCGTGGCCTGATCCTCATCAAGGGTGCCGTCCCCGGCCCGAAGGGTGGGCTGGTGCTCGTCCGCACCGGTGCGAAGGCGAAGGAGGTGGCGGCCCAGTGACCGGCCCAACGACTGAGCAAGCGACGACGTCCACCGCGCAGGCCGCCGACGACGGGCAGGACCAGTCCCTGACGGTGGACGTTCTCGGGCCCGACGGTACGCGGACCGGGTCACTGGACCTGCCACCCGCGATCTTCGACGTGCCGGTCAACATCCCGTTGATACACCAGGTCGTCGTCGCCCAGCTGGCGGCTGCCCGCCAGGGCACGCATGACACGAAGACGCGCGCCGAGGTCGCCGGCGGTGGCAAGAAGCCCTACCGCCAGAAGGGCACCGGACGAGCTCGCCAGGGGTCGATTCGCGCCCCCCAGTTCGCCGGAGGCGGCGTGGTGCACGGCCCGACCCCACGCTCGTACGCCCAGCGCACCCCGAAGAAGATGAAGGCAGCCGCGCTGCGGGGGGCGCTCTCGGACCGCGCCCGCGCCGGACGGGTGCACATCGTCGAGAGCCTGCTCGGAGACGACATGCCATCGACCCGGGCCGCGGTGACCGCGTTGCGCCATGTCAGTGAGCGCCGCCGGGCGCTCGTGGTGATGGCGCGCGATGACGACGTGACCCGGCGGAGCCTGCGCAACGCCCCGTCGGTCCACCTGCTGCCGGTCGACCAGCTCAACACCTATGACGTGCTGCTCAGCGAGGACGTCGTCTTCACTCGGGCGGCCTACGACGCGTTCGTGAGCCGGCTCGACGACCCGACCGGTGCCAGCGAGGACCAGACATGAGCCGGCTGCATAAGGACCACCGCGACGTGCTCGTCTCGCCCGTGGTGAGCGAGAAGAGCTATGGCCTGCTTGACCAGAACAAGTACACGTTCGTGGTGCTGCCCGACGCCAACAAGACCGAGATCAAGATCGCGGTCGAGCAAGTGTTCGGCGTCAAGGTCACGGCGGTCAACACGATCAACCGCACCGGCAAACGGCGGCGTACCCGTACCGGGTGGGGCAAGCGCCCCGACACCAAGCGCGCTGTGGTCAGCGTGGCCGAGGGTCAGCGCATCGACATCTTCTCCGGCCCGGGCCGCTGACGGCGATCGAGGACTGAGGACTATGGCTATCCGCAAGTACAAGCCGACGACACCCGGGCGGCGTGGCGCGTCGGTTGCCGACTTTGCCGAGGTCACCCGCAGCACGCCGGAGAAGACACTGGTGAGACCGCTGCCTAGGAAGGGTGGGCGCAACAGCGCCGGGCGCATCACGACACGCCACCAAGGCGGCGGTCACAAGCGGGCGTACCGGCTCATCGACTTCCGCCGCTACGACAAGGACGGCGTGCCTGCGACGGTCGCGCAGATCGAGTACGACCCGAACCGCACCGCCCGCATTGCGTTGCTGCACTACAAGGACGGGGAGAAGCGCTACATCGTGGCGCCGCAAGGGCTTCGCCAGGGGGCTCGCGTCGAGGCGGGTATCGGCGCCGACATCAAGGCCGGAAACAACCTGCCGTTGCGCAACATCCCCGTCGGCACGACCGTGCATGCGATCGAGCTGCGGCCCGGTGGCGGCGCCAAGCTCGCCCGATCCGCCGGTGCGTCTGTTCAGCTGGTGGCCAAGGAGGGCAGCCGTGCCCAGCTTCGCCTGCCGTCCGGTGAGATGCGGTACGTCGATGTCCGGTGCCGGGCGACCGTCGGTGAGGTGGGCAACGCCGAGCAGTCCAACATCAACTGGGGCAAGGCGGGCCGTTCGCGCTGGAAGGGCAAGCGGCCGACCGTGCGCGGCGTGGCCATGAACCCGGTCGACCACCCGCACGGCGGTGGTGAGGGCAAGACGTCCGGCGGCCGACACCCGGTGTCGCCGTGGGGCAAGCCCGAGGGCCGGACCCGCAAACGCAAGGCCAGTGACTCGCTGATCGTCCGACGCCGCAAGTCCGGCAAGCGCTGAGAAGGGGCCGCACCCAGATGCCACGTAGCCTGAAGAAAGGCCCGTTCGTCGACGACCACCTACGTAAGAAGGTGGACGTGCAGAACGACCAGGGCAAGAAGAGCGTCATCAAGACGTGGTCGCGTCGCTCGATGATCATCCCGGCCATGATCGGCCACACGATCGCCGTGCACGACGGCCGCAAGCACGTCCCGGTCTTCGTGACCGACGCGATGGTCGGGCACAAGCTAGGCGAGTTCGCCCCGACCCGTACCTTTCGCGGGCACGAGAAAGACGACCGCAAGGCCCGTCGCCGCTGATGCGGCCCGGGAGTACGACCCACAGCCGGCACGAGCAGAGAGTGCGAACAGATGAGCGTCATGGAGCGTAGGCGGCACAGCGCCCGCCGCGCGAGCCTGCTGGGCGACGAGCCGGGCGCCTTCGCGGTCGCCCGCTTCGTCCGGGTGACCCCGATGAAGGCACGCCGCGTCGTCGACATGGTCCGAGGCCGAGAGGTCGACGAGGCGTTGGCGGTGCTGCGCTTCGCACCGCAGGCTGCGGCCGAGACGGTCTACAAGGTGCTCGAGAGCGCGGTGGCGAACGCCGAGGTGACCGAGGGACTGGACCGTTCCACCCTGGTCGTCAGCCGGGCCCGGGTCGACGAGGGACCGACGCTCAAACGGTTCCGGCCGAGAGCGCAGGGTCGGGCCTTCCGCATCAACAAGCGAACCAGCCACATCACGGTCGTGGTGCAGCCCAACCCGGGCAGCGACCGAGACGCCCGGACGAGCAGTACCACCTCGAACAGAAGGGCCCGCTAGTGGGACAGAAGGTCAACCCGCACGGGTTCCGCCTCGGCATCTCCACCGACCACAAGAGCCGGTGGTACGCCGACAAGCTCTACAAGGCGTACGTGGGCGAGGACGTCGCGATCCGCCGCATGCTGGCCAAGGGGATGGATCGCGCCGGCATCTCCCGGGTCGAGATCGAGCGGACCCGAGACCGGGTGAGGGTCGACATCCACACCGCCCGGCCGGGCATCGTCATCGGCCGCCGCGGCGCCGAGGCCGACCGGCTGCGGACGAACCTGGAAGACCTCACCGGCAAGCAGGTCCAGCTCAACATCCTCGAGGTCAAGAACCCCGAGCTCGACGCGCAGCTGGTCGCCCAAGGGGTGGCCGAGCAGCTCAGCGGCCGGGTCCAGTTTCGTCGTGCCATGCGCAAGGCGATGCAGACCTCGATGCGCGCCGGGGCCCAGGGCATCCGGATCCAGTGCTCGGGTCGCCTCGGCGGGGCGGAGATGTCTCGATCAGAGTTCTACCGCGAGGGCCGGGTGCCGCTCCACACGCTGCGGGCCGACATCGACTACGGCTTCTACGAGGCCCGCGCCACCTTCGGCCGGATCGGCGTCAAGGTATGGATCTACCGCGGTGAGGTGGGTGGCACCCGAGCCGAGCGTGAGGCGCAGGCTGCCGCCCGCGCCGCGGCACCCGGACGCAACCGCCCCACCCGTGGCCGTCGCCCGGAACGTCCGGGTGGTGCACCCGGCTCGCCGGCGACGGCTGCCCCGAGCGGACAGGAGGGCTGAGACGATGCTGAGCCCGCGCAGGGTTGCGCACCGCAAGCAGCACCACCCGAAGCGGACGGGAGTCGCCAAGGGCGGCACCTCGTTGGCGTTCGGTGACTTCGGCATCCAGGCGGTCGAAGGTCACTACGTGACCAACCGGCAGATCGAGTCGGCGCGAATTGCGATGACCCGCCATATCAAGCGGGGTGGCAAGGTCTGGATCAACATCTATCCCGACCGGCCACTGACCAAGAAGCCAGCTGAGACCCGGATGGGTTCCGGAAAGGGCTCCCCGGAGTGGTGGATCGCGAACGTCAAGGCGGGGCGGGTGATGTTCGAGCTGTCCGGCGTCTCCGAGCCGATCGCCCGGGAGGCCATGCGCCGCGCGATGCACAAGCTCCCCATGCGGTGCCGGTTCGTGAGCCGCGAGGCGGGTGACATGTGATGGCCACGACCACCACCGCGGTCGAGCTGCGCACGATGAGCGACGACGACCTCGCCGACCGGTTGCGGGAGGCCAAGGAGGAGCTCTTCAACCTGCGCTTCCAGGCTGCTACGGGTCAGCTCGAGAGCCATGGCCGGCTGCGTGCGGTCCGTCGCGACATCGCGCGCGTCTACACCGTCTTGCGAGAGCGAGAACTCGGGATCATCGACGCGACCGTCGGTGAGCTCACCCCCGGCGACACGGTCGATGACGACCGCAAGGCTGCCGCGTCGACTGGAGAAGCGCATGAGTGAGGACAAGACCCCTGTGAGTGAGCCCGTAAATGACCCTGTGAGTGAGCCTGTGACCGATGAGACCAGCCCGGCCACCCCGCGCGGGCGCCGCAAGACCCGAGAGGGCCTGGTGGTGAGCAACAAGATGGACAAGACCGTGGTCGTCACCGTCGAGGACCGCGTCAAGCACCCGCTCTACGGCAAGGTGCTGCGTCGTACCAGCAAGCTCAAGGCGCACGACGAGCAGAACGCGTGTGGCACCGGTGATCGGGTCCTGATCATGGAGACCCGCCCGCTCTCGGCGACCAAACGGTGGCGGGTCGTGGACATCCTCGAGAAGGCCGAATGAGCCGGTGGATGCTGACGTGAGAACCAGGATTACAGGAGTGGAACGATGATCCAGCAGGAGTCGCGGCTCAGGGTCGCCGACAACACTGGTGCCAAGGAAGTCTTGTGCATCCGAGTCCTCGGCGGGTCGGGTCGTCGTTACGCAGGAATCGGTGACGTCATCGTCGCCACCGTGAAGGACGCGATCCCTGGTGGCAATGTCAAGAAGGGCGAGGTGGTCAAGGCTGTCGTCGTCCGCACCGCCAAGGAGCGTCGTCGCCCGGACGGCTCGTACATCCGTTTCGACGAGAACGCAGCGGTCATCCTCAGGCCCGACGGCGAACCACGCGGGACCCGCATCTTCGGGCCGGTAGGTCGCGAGCTGCGAGACAAGCGGTTCATGCGGATCATCTCGCTCGCACCGGAGGTGTTGTGACGATGGGTCGTACTCTCAACGTCAAGAAGGGCGACCTGGTACGCGTGGTCGCCGGTCGCGACAAGGGCGCCGAGGGTCGGATCATCGCCGTCCACGCCGACGACCGGAGAGTCATCGTCGAGGGCGTTAACCGCGTGAAGCGGCACACCCGGGTGGTGCAGCGGGGCGGCCGGGCCGGTACCACCGGAGGCATCGTCACGCAGGAGGCGCCGGTCGACGTCTCCAACGTGATGCTCGTCGTCGACGTCGACGGGCAGAAGGTCACCACCCGGATCGGCTACCGCCGCGACGAGGTGACCAAGACCCGTCCCGACGGGTCTCACTACACCGCACACCGCAGCGTCCGGATCGCCCGGCGCACCGGCAAGGAGATCTGATGGTGACCACGACCGAGCAGCCGGTGCCGGCTCGCGAGGTTCCGCGCCTCAAGCAGCGTTACCGCGAGGAGATCCTGCCCGCGTTGCGCCAGGAGTTCGACTTCGGCAACGTGATGCAGGTCCCCGACCTGACGAAGATCGTCATCAACATGGGGGTCGGCGAGGCGGCCCGTGACTCCAAGCTGATCGAAGGTGCGGTCCGCGATCTAGCCGCCATCTCCGGCCAGAAGCCGTCCGTCACCCGCGCCCGGCAGTCGATCGCGCAGTTCAAGCTGCGCGAGGGTATGCCGATCGGCGCCCACACCACGTTGCGCGGCGACCGGATGTGGGAGTTCCTCGACCGGCTGTTGGCGCTGGCGCTGCCGCGCATCCGCGACTTTCGTGGCCTGTCCCCGCGTCAGTTCGACGGTCGCGGCAACTACACGTTCGGCCTGACCGAGCAGGTGATGTTCCACGAGATCGACCAGGACAGGATCGACCGCAGCCGTGGCATGGACGTCACGATCGTCACCACCGCAACCACCGATGAGCAGGGCCGCGCGCTCCTGCGACACCTCGGCTTCCCCTTCAAGGAGTCCTGACCGTGGCCAAAACAGCACTGGTCGTCAAAGCAGCCCGCAAGCCCAAGTTCGCGGTACGTGGCTACACCCGTTGCCAGCGCTGCGGTCGGCCGCGTTCTGTCTACCGCAAGTTCGGCCTTTGCCGGGTGTGCCTGCGCGAGATGGCACACCGCGGCGAGTTGCCCGGAATCACCAAGAGCAGCTGGTAACGCATCCATTACCGACGATCGCCGCAGGTCCGGATCGGAAACCACGGCGGGAAGATGGCAACCCACTCATGACCATGACAGACCCGATCGCCGACATGCTCACCCGTGTCCGCAACGGCAACCAGGCCTACCACGACACGGTGAGTATGCCGCACAGCAAGCTCAAGGCCGGTGTGGCCGAGATCTTGCAGCAGGAGGGCTACATCAGCGCCTGGAAGGTCGAGGACGCCGCTGAGGGCGCCGTCGGCAAGGCGCTCACGCTGACGCTGAAGTACGGCCCGCACCGGGAACGCTCCATCGCAGGGGTGCGTCGCATCAGCAAGCCAGGCCTGCGGGTGTACGCGAAGCGCACCCGGCTGCCCAAGGTGCTCGGGGGGCTCGGTGTGGCGATCATCTCGACCTCGCAGGGACTGCTGACTGACCGGCAGGCGAACTCCAAGGGCGTGGGCGGGGAAGTCCTCGCCTACGTCTGGTAGACCGAGCGAGGGAGGAGGAAGACCCATGTCGCGTATCGGCAAGATGCCCATTGCGGTGCCTTCGGGCGTCGACGTCGCCGTCGATGACCAGCTGGTGACCGTCCACGGCCCCAGGGGCACGCTGAGTCACACCGTCGCCGAGCCCATCACGGTGACGAAGGGTGACGGCGATGTCCTAGAGGTCCGGCGCCCGGATGACGAACGGCTGAGCAGATCGCTGCACGGCCTCTCCCGGACGCTGATCGCCAACATGGTTACCGGTGTCACGCAGGGGTACGAGAAGCGCCTCGAGATCGTCGGGGTCGGCTACCGCGTGCTGGCCAAAGGTCCGTCGGCCATCGAGCTGAGCCTCGGCTTCAGCCACCCGGTCCCGTTCCAGGCACCTGAGGGTGTGACGTTCACGGTGGAGTCACCCACCCGGCTCCTGGTCTCCGGGATCGACAAGCAACAGGTCGGTGAGGTCGCCGCCAACATCCGCAAGCTGCGCAAGCCCGAGCCGTACAAGGGCAAGGGCATCCGTTACGCCGGTGAGCAGATCCGGCGCAAGGTCGGAAAGGCTGGTAAGTGACGTGGCCATCGCGTTGAAGCCGCGCCGGCACCGCTCGGCGGCGACCGCTTCGCGGTTGCGCCGAGCGGCTCGCGGCCGCAAGCGGATCTCGGGTACCGCCGAGCGCCCCCGCCTGGTGGTGACCCGGTCGAGCCGGCACATCGTGGCGCAGGTCGTCAACGACGTGGACGGACGTACCCTGGTATCCGCCTCCTCGATGGAAGCGGACCTGCGTGGGCTCGACGGCGACAAGACGGCCAAGGCAAAGCGGGTCGGCGAGCTCCTCGCCGACCGCGCCAAGGCGGCCGGGGTCGACACCGTGGTGTTCGACCGTTCCGGCAACCGGTACCACGGGCGTGTGGCAGCCCTGGCCGACGGCGCCCGCGAGGGCGGCCTGACCTTCTGATCAACCGACCAGACCAAGGAAGAGGGAAGCCCTAATGAGCGGAGCCCAGCGCCGCAGCGGCGGTGGTGGCGAGCGCCGAGGCCGCGACGACCGTCGCGGGCCGTCGGACAAGGCCGCCTACATCGAGCGTGTCGTCGCCATCAACCGTGTCGCCAAGGTCGTCAAGGGTGGCCGTCGTTTCAGCTTCACGGCCCTGGTCGTCGTTGGTGACGGTGACGGCACCGTCGGTGTCGGCTACGGCAAGGCCAAGGAGGTGCCGGCCGCGATCGCCAAGGGCATCGAGGAGGCCAAGAAGAGCTTCTTCAGGGTGCCTCGTAGTCAGGGCACGATCCCGCACCCGGTGCAGGGTGAGAAGGCCGCGGGCGTGGTGCTGCTGCGGCCCGCTGCGCCCGGAACCGGGGTGATCGCCGGAGGCCCGGTCCGCGCCGTGCTCGAGTGCGCCGGGATCCACGACGTGTTGAGCAAGTCGCTCGGTTCGTCTAACGCGATCAACATCGTGCACGCTACCGTCACGGCGCTGCGGATGCTCGAGACACCGGAGGACGTCGCGAAACGGCGTGGCCTGCGGGTCGAAGAAGTGGCACCGGCGGCACTGTTGAAAGCCCGTGCCGAGGTGCGTGCGTGATGGCACAGCTGAAGGTGCGCCAGACGCGTTCGGGGATCGGGCGCAAGCAGAACCAGCGCGAGACCTTGCGCACACTGGGTCTCAAGCGGATCGGCGACGTCGTCGTCAAAGAGGATCGCCCCGAGATCCGGGGCATGCTCGCCACGGTCCCCCACCTGGTGGCCGTCGAGGAGGTCGACTGACATGACGCTCAAGCTCCACCACCTTCGCCCCGCGCCGGGCGCCAAGACCGCCAAGGTCCGGGTCGGCCGTGGCCAGGGCGGCAAGGGCAAGACAGCCGGTCGCGGCACTAAGGGCAGCAAGTCACGCGGGTCGGTCGGTGCCGCTTTCGAAGGTGGGCAGATGCCCCTCCACATGAGGCTGCCCAAGCTCAAGGGCTTCCAGAACCGGTTCCGGGTCGAGTACCAGGTGGTCAACCTGGAACGAATTGCCACCCTCTACCCCGAGGGGGGTGAGGTGACCGTCGAGTCACTGGCAGAACGCGGCGCCGTACGCCCCGGTGAGCGGGTCAAGGTGCTCGGCAACGGTGACATCGGCGTCGCAGTGACGGTCACCGCGCACGCGTTCTCCGCCGCGGCACGCGAGAAGATCGAGGCCGCCGGGGGCAGCGTCTCCCGGGCGTGAAACCGGTGGGACGGTTGGCGGAGGCTGTTAGAGTCCGCGGTGTCCCAGTGGTGTCACAGTCCCGTGTCCCGGTCGAGGCGCCTGCGGGCGTACCTTGCCCGGCGGCAGCGCATGACCCCCAGATGATCGCGGACCCTCGTCGGCCGGAGGGCAGGAGGACTCGGTGCTAGGCGCTTTCGTCAACGCGTTCCGGACGCCGGACCTGCGGCGCAAGCTGCTGTTCGTGCTGCTGATCATCGTGGTGTTCCGGCTCGGCTCGATGACCCCGGCGCCAGGTGTCAACGTCGCGAACGTCCAGAGCTGCATCAGCCAGGCTCAAGACGGTGCCAACAGCAACCTGTTCAACCTCATCAACGTGTTCTCGGGCGGTGCGCTGCTGCAGCTGACGATCTTCGCGCTGGGCATCATGCCCTACATCACGGCCAGCATCATCCTGCAGCTGCTCACGGTGGTGATTCCGCGGCTCGAGACGCTGAAGAAGGAGGGCCAGGCGGGGCAGACGAAGATTACGCAGTACACCCGCTACCTCACCCTCGGGCTTGCCGTCTTGCAGGCCACCGGAATCGTCGCGCTGGCGCGCAGCCGGCAGCTGTTTCAGGGCGCCTGCACCGAGTCGCTGCTGTATGACGAGAGCAGCGTCTTCTCCACCGTGCTGATCGTGGTCACGATGACGGCGGGCACCGCGGTGATCATGTGGCTGGGCGAGCTCATCACCGACCGCGGTATCGGCAACGGCATGTCGATCCTGATCTTCACCCAGATCGTCGCGACATTCCCCGCCACGATGTGGCTGATCCTCCAGCAGCAGGGGCCGGTGACGTTCGCGCTGGTCATCGT
>JACCZI010000268.1 GCA_013696015.1 Nocardioidaceae bacterium | reverse complement strand
GCGCACCGGCTATCGACGTCGGGACCGTCGGGCAGCAGTCACGTCCACGGCACGCCGCCACCGGTTGAGCGAGCCGGCCTATCGCGTCGTCTTTCGCAGCCCGGCTCGGCGAGTGATCGCCGACCAGTTGCCCGAGGCCGTCGCAGCGGCGGTGCTGGAGTTCTGTGCCGTGCCCCTCTCCGAGAATCCACACCGAGTCGGCAAGGCCCTCCTCGGCCCGTTGGCTGGCCTTCATGGCGCACGCCGTTCCACATACCGGATCGTCTACCTGATCGACGACGAGCACCACGTCGTCGATGTCGTAGATATCGCTCACCGCGGCGACATCTACCGCAGACGGTAAGGCGCACACGGCTCAAAGGTCGATCTCACCGGTGCTCAGGGTCATCGTGGCGCCTCCTACCCAGACCGTGCCGTCGGCGTCTTGTTCGATCCGCGGCCGACCCGCACGACCCAGCCGGGTGCCTTGGCTGGTGACGTACGGCGCGGTTGCGCGACCGGTCCCCAGCAGCCACTGGGCGAGCGACGCGTTGAGGCTTCCGGTGACGGGGTCCTCCCGCATCTCGCCGTGGTCCCCGCTGAAGAAGGCGCGGACCTCGAAGGCGCACCCTCCGCCGGCTGCGTACGGACCCACCACCCCGATGTCGAGGCTCCCCTGACCGGCGTACCGGGAGAAGTCGGGTTCCAGCGCGAGCACTTCGCCAGCATCGTTCAGGAGCACCGCGACCCACCCAGGTCCGTTGTCAGCCCAGGTCGCGTCGACGACGTGGGCGCGCTCGATGCCGAGCACATTGGTGACCTCGGTGAGGAACGACTCCTCGACCGGTCCACTGCGCACCAGCGGGGGCGCGGCGAAGGACAGACCGGTGTCGCCACGTCGTACTGCAACCAGACCCGCCCCGCACTCCTGGATGACGAGATCGGGCTGCCGAGGTTTCCCGCCGGCCCGGAGCCAGGCGTGGCAGGAGCCGAGAGTCGGGTGGCCGGCGAACGGCAGCTCTCGCGCCAGCGTGAAGATGCGGACGCGGTAGTCAGCCGCGTCGGACGTCGGTGGCAGCAGGAAGGCCGTCTCCGACAGGTTCATCCAGCGCGTGTACGCCTGCATGGTCTCCTGCGACAGTCCTTCGGCGTCCACGACGACCGCGAGGGGGTTGCCGGACAACGGCGAATCCGAGAACACGTCGACCAGCTGCAAGGACCGGGTCACAGGCCGATCCTCCCTGATGTCGCGCCGTCCGGTGAGAATGGCCGGCGTGGACCTCGTGCTGGCTCTGGTCGGGGTGCTCGGCGTCTCGGCCTCCGGCCCCCTGATGGCCGGGATCGGTGCCCCGGCACTGGCGATCGCCTTCTGGCGCAACACCTTGGCGGTCGGGGTGCTCGTCCCCGTCGCCGCGGTCACGCGTCGCACCGAGCTGCGCGGCCTGACCCGGCACCAGCTCGCGGCCACCGGCCTGGCCGGCGTCATGCTGGCCGCGCACTTCGCGACGTGGGTGACGTCGCTCAAGCTGACCTCGGTGGCCTCCGCCACGGCGCTGGTCTGTCTCCAGGTGGCCTGGGTGGTGCTGATCGGCCGGCTGCGCGGCCACGTGGTGACCTCCGCGGTGCCGGTCGGGTTGACGGTGTCGCTCCTCGGTGTGGTGGTCGTCTCCGGTGTCGACGTCAGCCTCTCGACCCGGGCGCTGGTCGGTGACATGTTGGCGCTGGCCGGCGGGCTCTTCGCCGCCGTGTATACGCACATCGGCAGCGCGGTACGGCAGTCGCTGTCGACGACCGCGTACACGACCCTGTGCTACGGCACATGTGCCCTGACGCTGCTCGTGCTGTGCCTGCTCACCGGGTCCTCGCTGTGGGGGTACGACGCCGAGGCCTGGCTGGGTCTCGTCGCGGTCACCATCGCCGCGCAGCTGCTCGGGCACTCCGTCTTCAACCACCTGCTGGCGGTGATGAGCCCGATGCTGGTCTCGTTGGTGCTGCTGCTCGAGGTGCCGGGGGCCGCGCTGCTGGCCGCGGTGTTCCTGGGCCAGGTCCCCCCGATCGGGGTGTACGCCGGGCTGGTGCTGATCCTGGCCGGGCTGGTCACGGTCGTCGTGCGCGGCGGGGCCATCGTGCCGGCGCCGGTGGACTGACTCGCTATGTCGCCCAGGCGTCCGCCATGCTGTTGACCCATGCCGGATGGACAGTCGTGACCGAGACGCTGCGTCCCCGTCGATCGTGCCTTGCCGTCCCGGGCTCCAACCCGCGCTTCCTCGAGAAGGCCAAGGGGCTCGACGCCGACCAGGTGTTCCTCGACCTCGAGGATTCGGTGGCGCCGCTGGCCAAGCCCGCCGCGCGGGCCAACATCGTCAAGGCGCTCACCGAGGGCGGCTGGGGGACCAAGATCCGGGTGGTGCGGGTCAACGACTGGACCACGCAGTGGACGTACCGCGACGTGATCGAGGTGGTCGAGGGCGCCGGGCACGATCTCGACGCGATCATGCTGCCGAAGGTGCAGAGCGCCGACCAGGTGATGGCCCTTGACACTCTGCTCGGCCAGATCGAGAAGACGATGGGCTACGAGGTCGGTCGCATCGGCATCGAGGCGCAGATCGAGAACGCTCGCGGCCTGATCAACGTCGAAGCGATCGCAGCCGCGAGCCCGCGGGTCGAGACGATCATCTTCGGCCCGGCCGACTTCATGGCGAGCATCAACATGAAGTCGCTGGTCGTGGGTGAGCAACCGCCCGGCTACGACGTCGGCGATGCGTACCACTACATCTTGATGCGCCTGTTGATGGCGGCCCGGGCGTACGACAAGCAGGTCATCGACGGGCCCTATCTGCAGATCCGGGACGGCGACGGGTTCCGGCGGGTGGCGAGCCGGTCGGCGGCGCTGGGCTTCGACGGCAAGTGGGTCCTGCATCCCGACCAGGTAGCGGCGGCCAACGAGGTGTTCTCACCGCGCCAGGAGGACTATGAGCACGCCGAAGACATCCTCGACGCGTACGACTGGCACACCTCCGAGGCCGGTGGTCAGCGGGGCTCGGCGATGCTGGGTGACGAGATGATCGACGAGGCGTCGCGCAAGATGGCGCTGGTCGTGGCGGCGAAGGGCCGCGCCGCCGGCATGACGCGGAGCTCGCGGTGGTCCCCGCCGGCCTGAGGAACTCGAGGCCCTGTTCGCGGTCAGAACGCGGTGCGGAAGCGTTCGGGGAGTCGTCGCAGTGGGTTTCGCTCCATGGCACTCAACTGCGGACCGTGGCTGCGGAAGCGGCGCCCCCCTTTGCGTCGCACCACGGTAGAAAGATCCAGCTCGCTCGGGTCGAACTCCTGCACTCGCTGCTCGTCCGGTGTCTGGACCCACGACGACAACTGCGAGGCGAGTTCGTTCGACCCCAACGCCCAGGCACTGCGGGGATGTCCCCGCCCCTCTCGATGCCGCGCATGTCGACCCGCCGACACCTTCATGAGCAACGAAACGTCGCAGTACTTCAGGTGCATCATCCACAAACGGGGATCGATCTCGAACGGGGCCGCGATCCCATGGAAAGACGCCAGCCAGTCTGCTGGCTTGCGTTTGACAAGCGGCTTGCACATCCCAGGGGCGAACTTGACGAAATGTCGCTGCGCCAGCAGCGGCTGGGTAGGATCGAGTGTCGGCTCCAGGCTGGGCTTGTGCAGGACGTTCACAGCAAGAGGGGCGATCACGTCTCGGTCGCGGTTCTTCCCCAGGTAGTCCGCGAGCCCGTCGTAGTGCGCGGGGTCGGGAACCAAGAACTCGTCGATGTCGACGAACACCACGACCTCGTAGCAGGCCAGTAGTCCCCGGGACAGTCCGTTGACCAGGTCGAGGCGAGCCTGTGCCCAAGAGGGCTGCCACGGTCCAGGAGGCAACCGGAGCCGCATGCAGGGCAAGTCGTCAGTCGAGCCGTCAGCACTGTTGTCGTCGAGGACGATGAGGTTCTCGACGCCCACCTGACGGCCGTAGTAATCGACCCAGCGCGGCAGCAAGTCGGCTTCGTCGCGGGCCATGGTCAATGCCACAACCCGGGGCATCGACGCTTGATCAGCCTCCGAGCGGCCGATCATCACATCCCCCATGAGGCCCGATGTTAGGCGAAGCAAAGTGAGACTCGTGTGGTAGCCGACGCGTGGTGGCACGCGATCCTGAAGCTCCACCGGGTCAACCGTGCACCTTCGCTAGGCTCGACGCATGTCGATGTGGCGCCGCGGAGCCATCTCTCTTCTGCCCCGCGTCGGACTCTCGTGGACCGATCTCGACGACGGGGTCGGCCTGGTCGCAAGACCGGGGCGACGCGCAAGAGTCCAGCCCATCTCGGAGGATGCCTGGCTGGTCCAATCCCCGGTGAACCCAGAGGACCCCCTCATCCTC
>JACCZI010000255.1 GCA_013696015.1 Nocardioidaceae bacterium | reverse complement strand
ACGTACCGGTCCACGCCGGGGGTCTGGTCTGGTCCGGCGACCTGCTGCTCGTGGCCGACACCCGGCGCGGCATGCGTGTCTTCGACCTGCGCGACCTGACCCGGCTCCCGCCGGGGGCGAAGGGGTTCTGGGGATGCGACTACGTCCTGCCCCAGCGCGGGCGATGGCTCGCCGGGGCCTCGGGTTCGGCTCCGCTGCGCTGGTCGTTCGCCTCGCTCGACCGCACCGACCCCGCGGGGACGTGGCTGGTCGCCGGCGAGTACTCGGCCAAGGGGGTGGGGGCTCGGGTGACCCGGCTGCCTCTGGAGCCGCTTCTTGCGGGCGAACGAGCCGAAGCCGTGGAGGTCCTCGTGACCGATCTGCCCAGCATGCAGGGTGTCGCCAGGGTCGACGGCAGCTACTGGGTCAGCACGAGTGCCGGACGGCGGCATCGCGGACACCTGTGGACCGGTCGGCCCGGCTCACCTTTCACGCAAATGGCCGAGGCATTGCCTGTCGGTCCCGAGGACGTCTCGTACGACCCGACTCGGCGCGGGCTGTGGACGCAGACTGAGCACCCCGGCCAGCGCTTCGTGTTCTGCGCCGTCCTCCCAGCCGCCAGCCGCGTGCAAGACTGAGGCCATGGCCGAGGTCGGGCCCCGCGGAGGGGCAGCGCACCGCAGCGCGGCCCTGCGCGCGGCGCCGGGCAAGGACCAGCACGTCGATCGCTCCGGCGAGCTGCGAGATGCCGTCGAGGCGAGCGGCTACTACCCCAATGTGGTGCTCGACGGCATCGATGCTGCCCTCGCGAGCGAGCCGGTGCGCGGCTTCGTCGTGCACCATGAGCCGACTTTCGACCGGGACGAGGTGCGCCGCCACGTCACCGTGGTGGCGCTGACCGCCGGCCGGCTGGTGGTGGCCCACACCGACGAGCACCCCGCCGACGACCTGCTGCCGGAGCCGTACACTTCCACCACCACCGAGGCGATCCCGCTGAGCTCGGTGTCCTCGGTCGTGGTCAACCGCATGGTCGCCAATCCGGACCGCTTCGGTGGAGCGGCGCTCCCGGTGGACGCCGCCAGCGAGGCCGTGGTCACGATCGGGTGGGGTGCCGTTGGCCGGATCGACCTGGAGCCCGCGGTGTGCAGCGACCCGGCATGTGAGGCCGACCACGGCTACACCGGCAGCGTCTCGGCCGACGACTTCTCGTTGCGCGTCAGCACCGCCGCCGACGGCGCCGGTGCCGTTGACCGGCTGCTCGCCTTCGCCCGCGACCTGTCGGCAGCGACCGCGCTTCGATGACAGCACCCTCGGTGGTGCTGCCGCGGTACGGGCAACGCGCCTTGTCCGACCTGCTGCCCGGTGTCGCCGCCGCCCTGGGGCTTCCTGGTTTCACCGACCACCTGGGTCTGCCGGCCGCCCGGCGGTACGTCGTGGTCCTCGTCGACGGGCTGGGCCAGGACCTCCTGGAGCGACACCGCGACGCCGCGCCGTACCTCGCCTCGCTCCTCGACCGCGAACCGTTGACGAGCGGTGTCCCGTCTACGACCGTGACCAGCCTGACCTCGCTGGGCACCGGGTTGGCGCCCGGGCGGCACGGGGTCGTCGGCTATACCAGCCGGATTCCGGGGACCAACCGCCTGCTCAACGCCCTGAAGTGGCCGGCCGACGTCGACCCGCTGGCCTGGCAGCCCCACCCGACCGTCTTCGAGCGGATGGCCGAGGCCGGCGGGATGGCGGCCGCAGTCAACCGGACCTCGTTCGAAGGCTCCGGACTGACCGTCTGCAGCCAGCGCGGAGCGGTTTACCACAGTGCCGACACCCCGTGGGAGCGGCTGTCGGTGGTCGCCGAGGTGGCCAAGGCAGAGCAGTCGCTGACGTACGCGTACGAGTCGACGCTGGACCACCACGGCCATGAGATCGGGTGTACGTCCCCGGAGTGGCTGGCGCGGTTGGCCGGGGTGGACACCGACCTGCTGCGGCTGCGAGCCGCGCTGCCGGCGGATGCAGTGCTGGTAGTCACCGCCGACCACGGCATGATCGACCTGGCGCTGCGGGGACGCATGGACGTCGACGACTATCCAGGACTGCTCGACGACGTCGTCCTGGTCGGGGGCGAGGCGCGGCTGCGCCACCTCTACTGCCGGGCCGGCGCCGCCGATGACGTCGCCCAACGGTGGCGGGAGGACCTCGATGACCGGGCGGTCGTGCTCACCCGAGACGACGCCGTGGCGGCCGGCTGGTTCGGACCCCTCGACCCGCGGGTGCGGCCCCGCCTGGGTGACGTGCTGGTGGCGGGGCTGGGGGACTTCGCCACGTTTTCACGGCGGTTGTTCCCAGTGGAGGGGCGGATGGTGGGCTTCCACGGCTCGCTGACCGCAGCCGAGATGCTGGTCCCGCTGCTCGTCGATGCACCTCGCGGCTGATCGTTCCGGCAGGATGGCGAGCCGTGGCTGAGCTGGCGTTCTTCACCGGGACGATGGACTGTGGCAAGTCGACCCTGGCGCTGCAGATGGACCACAACCACGCGGCGCGCGGCCGGATCGGCCGGATCTTCACCAGCCAGGACCGGGCCGGTCCCGCGACGCTGTCCAGTCGGCTGGGGCTGGAGACCGACGCGCTGGAGGTCTCACTCGACTTCGACTTCTGGCGCTACACCGTCGACACGTTGACCTCCGGCGGCCGCATCGACTACCTGGTGTGCGACGAGACGCAGTTCTACACCCCCTGGCAGGTGGAGCAGCTGGCGCGGATCGCCGACGAGCTACAGATCGACGTGTTCGCGTTCGGCGTCCTGACCGACTTTCGTACCCGGCTGTTCCCCGCCTCCGCTCGGCTGGTCGAGCTCGCCGACCGTACCTCGGTCCTGCAGGTGCAGGCACTGTGTTGGTGCGGACAGCGGGCGACCCACAACGCCCGCACCATCGACGGTGAGATGGTGACCGAGGGCGAGGTCATCGTCGTGGGCGACACCGAGCCCGACCCCGTCGACCAGTCACGCGGCGAGGTCGGCTACGAGGTGCTGTGCCGTCAGCACCACCGTCGCACCATGACTGCGGCTCGGGCCAAGGCGGCGGCGTTGTCGCCCGACGTCCTCCCGTTCGAGAGCGAGGCACTGCGGTGAACCCCCTGATCTCGGCCGGCCGGCTGGCGGAGGTGCTCCAGGCCGCGGACCCCGTGGTCCTGCTCGACGTCCGCTGGTCGCTGCGCGGCTCACCCGGCCGCGAGGCGTACGCCGCCGGACATCTGCCGGGCGCAGTCTTCATCGACCTCGACGCCCACCTGAGCGCCCCACCCGGTGCCGGAGGGCGACACCCGCTACCCGATCCCGAGCGGTTCGCAGCGGAGATGCGGCACGCCGGCGTCCGCCGCCACGTACCGGTGGTGGTCTATGACCAGCGCGACGGTACCTCGGCGGCACGCGCCTGGTGGTTGCTGCGCCACCACGGCCACGACCGCGTCCATCTGCTCGACGGCGGCTACGACGCATGGGTCGCCTCAGGTGGCAGCGTCTGCGACGCGGAGGTGGTGCCGCCGCGGGGTGACTTCGTGCCGGCGCCGGGTTCGCTGGGCGTACTGGACTCGGACCAGGTGACGGTGACGGCTCGCTCTGGCGTGCTTCTGGACGCGCGGGCCACCGAGCGTTACCGCGGTGAGGTCGAGCCGGTCGACGCCGTCGCCGGTCACATCCCGGGTGCACTCAGCGCGCCGACCGCCGACAACGTCGACGGCGCCGGACACTTTCGCAGCGTCGACGAGCTGAGGACGCGTTTCACCGCGCTCGGCGTGGCCGACGGCGTCGCTGTGGGGGTCTATTGCGGCTCCGGCGTCACGGCGGCGCACGAGATCCTCGCCCTTGCGGTGGCCGGCTTCGACGCCGCGCTCTACCCCGGCTCCTGGAGCCACTGGATCCGCGACGACGCGCGCCCCGTCGCGACCGGGACCTCCCGACGTTGAGGTCGTGGACGCGACGCCGTTGTCGGGAGATCGGTCCGTTCCGCCGCGACGGAAGCGGTGTCCCACGGACAACCCCTCACCATCCGAGACTTCTGACGCGTCCCGCGCCCGTCATAAGTCTCGGATCGTCATCGGGGCCGCGGGTGGGTTACCGGCGGATGGACCTGAGCATGCGGACGACCGTGTTCGGCGCTTCTTCCTTGACCTCCCGCAGCACGAGGTCGGCGGCCCGTGCAGCGCTGAGGCCGGGCGACGCGTCGAGGCGGACAGTCGAGAACCTGATGCCGTCCCCCAGCAGCTCCGAGGACCACGGCAGATCCGACTGCGCCCCGACCGAGGTGATGGTCACGACGTGACCGGTCCCGGCGGCGTGCAGCGCAACGCTCAGACCACGAACCAACCGGATGGCGCCGAGACGGCTGAGCTGCGCCACGGGCCCGGCGTCGGTGACCACCACGACGCGGACAGCGTCGTGGTCCTCGGTGACCTGCTCGGCCAGCGCGTCGATGGTGGCCAGGTCGGACAGGTCGCAGACGTAGGTGTAGGCGACGCCACCCGCGTCCTCGATGTCGCTCGCCACTGCCGCGAGGATCTCAGGATTAGAGGCCACCAGGACCGGGACTCCGCCCGCCTGGGCGACCTTGAGCGCGATGGCCGTGCCGATGCCGGCCGGCGACTCGGTGATCACGACCGCCCGCCCCTCGAGCGCGCGGCGCAGAGCGGCGTCCTTCGCCGTTGCACGGTCCAGGCGCTGCTCCCAGTAATCCCAGAGCAGTGGTGCGTACGACTCGAGGTCAGGACAGCCGATGCCCGACCCGGCCAGCTCACGCTCGGTCTGCCGGGAGGCGAACGTCGTGGGCAACGACAAGACATCGAGCACCTGCGGCGGGAAACCGAACCGGCCGAGGGTCTGACGCAGCGCGAACCGACCCGGCCCACTGGTGACCACGGCGCGGGCTGCCCTCGTCGGCAGTCCCCAGGTGGGGATCAGGGACGTCGTCCGGCGGTCCACGGGCACCGCGAAGCGGGGTGCCTGCGCGGCCGCTGCGAAAGCGTTAATGACCTCGATCGTGGGTTGCGGGGCCGGGTTCACGAGATGGAAGGTGCGCCCGTCCAGGCCAGGTTGGTGCGCGAGATGGTCCGTGGCCTCCACCACGTAGTCGACCGGCACGATGTTGGTGTCACCGAGGTCGAGCCCGACCAGCGGAGCCCACTGCGGCAGTGTGTCGCGCAGCCGTCTGAGCAGCGGGAACATGGAGTACGGTCCGTCGCCGCAGGCAATGGCACCCGTCTTCGATGAGCCCACCACCACCGCAGCCCGGTAGACGCGCCACCGCACCGACGACTGCCCTCGTACCGCACGCTCCGCCTCGAATGCCGTGCGGTGGTAGGGCGCGGGCAGCCGCTGCCCCACGTCAAACATCGTCTCGTCGTACGGGCCTGTGTGGTCGCCGGCGACACCGATCGAGGACAGGTGGTGGAAGGTGGGTTCACCGAGCTCGGCCGCGAACGCCAGAGCCTGCTGGGTTCCGCCTACGGCGAGCTCGTCGGTCCACTCCGGTGTCGGGTGGGCCGGTAGGTGGAATACGTGCTCGATCGTCCCCGCGTGGGCTGCCACCCAGGCCGGGTCGACGCCTAGCGCCGGAGCGGACGGGGCCACAACGACGCCATGGACGCGTCCACCGTCCCTCCACCGCCGAGGCAGCTCCTCGAGCCCGGGACGCGACGTCGCGCGGACGCCGACGTAGATGTCGTCCTGATGGGCGGTCAGGAGCTGGTCGACGAGTGGTCGCCCGACGGGACCGGTGGCATCGGTGATGAAGTAGGCCACCACAACATGCTACGAGCGGCAGCCGGGCGGCGCAGGAGGCTCAGTCGCGACGGGGCTTGCCTCCGAGCATGATCTCGTCCCAGCTCGGGACACTGGTACGGCGACGGTCTCGACGTCGACGCGGGCCTTGACCGGTCGCGTCGACGCCGGATCCGTCGGAGGTGGCCCGGGCAATCGCGTCGACGTCGTCGTGGCCCACAGCTCGCTGGTGCTCCAGCGGCTCGACGACCGTGCCTGCATCGGCGGCCAGCTCCTCGTCGGGAGGGGTCCGCAGCGACGGGGCCTGCCGGATCGAGGTGACCGGCGCGTCCGCGTCGGCTGGCGGCGGTCCGACTGGGATGTCGGCGTGCAGGTTCGCCTCCGCGACCGCGGACGCGATGGCCATCTCGGTCGGGTCGTTGGCGGGAGGCATGTCGGCGACCAGCGAACGTGCCTCGTCGTCCGCGGCGACGACATAGCGCCCGGGGACGTCGAAGACGTAGGTGGCCGGCGTCGCGGACTGCGGCACCACGGTGACCGCCCACCGGCCGTCGTCACGGCGCCAGGAGTCCCACGTGACCGCATCCGGGTCGCGATCTCGCGCCTGCAGCTGCTCGGCGATAGCGTCGCCGAGCAGTCGCGTCGGCCCCGAGGTGTGCTTACGACGGACCGTGGCACGCCGGGCGCGCTCGCACATGTGCTCACGCTCGGCGAGGACCGGGACGGCATAGCCCATGATCCGCTCCAACGGTGTCTGGGTGGCACCGGCCAGAGCCTCGGGGGACTCACCGGCGCGGATCCGGGCCTGGATGTCTCGCGGGCGCAGGGCACTGTCCATCTGGATCTCCAACTGTCCGAGGCGCGCGCGGTCACCGCGCAGCGCGACGCGCAGCCGCTCATCGGCTGCGACGCGGAACTCGTCGCCAGTGTCGTTGCGCAGGACGACGTGTCGACGGTCGTCGCTCAGCCCCACGAGACGCAGGTCGCGCATGTTCTGGCCTCCCGATGGTCCGCACCTTCGGGTCCGGACGATGTCGCTCAGTCTTGTCCGCGAGGTGGTTGCCGCCCAAGCGACGCGCCGGTGGGATGTCGGTCTATCCCAACCGAACCGGCGCGGGGAGCCCCTCGGGTCGTGCGCCGATCGGGACCCGCATCACCCAGGCCACGATCGCGGTGAAGGCACCGGCGACGACGGGCACCACGAAACCGGCGGTGGGGCCGGCGGCGTCGATGACCGCACCGCCGATGGCGGCACCGGGCGCGATGCCGGTGGCGATCCCTGCCGTCACCCACGCGATGCCCTCGGTGAGCCGGGCCGGCGGCACGCACTGCTCGACGAGGGAGATGGCGGCCACCAGTGTCGGCGAGATGGCGAGACCGGCGAAAAGCAACAGCACCGCCACCCAGGCGATGGTCGGGGCGAACACCAGCGGGGCCATCACCGCCGTGAGCATGATCGCGCCGAGCCGCAACCGAGCCAACGGCGACCGGCGCAGCGTGAGCGACCCGGTCACCAGGCCCGCCACCAGACTCCCTGTCGCCCACAACGCCAACAGCCAGCCCGCGTCACTGGCGTCCCCTGCCGCTTCGGCGAACGCTACCGTGACCACCTCGGTGCCTCCGAACAGACTGCCGAGCCCCACGGCGGCGAGGACCAGCGGTGCCAGGACCCGCCACCCGAGTGGTGCTCCCAGGCCGGTGGAGTCGTCCCGCCCGATCGGCGGTTGTGTGGATCGCTGGACCGCGAGCAGCAGCGTCCCCACCAGGCAGAGCACCGCGGTGCTGGCGACGCCGGCCAGCGGGTCCACGTTCGTCGCGAGGAACGTCACGAGCACCGGCCCGATGATGAACACCATCTCGTCGACGACGGCTTCGAAGGCGAACGCGGTGTCGAGCATCGACCGGTCCGGCACGATGTGCCGCCAGCGCGCTCGGATGCTTGACCCGATCTGCGGGAAGGCGGCCCCACTGATCACCGCGCAGACATGGGGCAGCGGCGTCGGCCATCGCTGCTCGACCGAGACCACGAGGGCGGCTACGCCGACCGCGAACAGACTGGCTGCGGCGAGCAGCACCCGCGCCTGTCCGAACCGGTCCACCAGGCGGCCCTGCAGCGGCGAGACGATGGCGGCCGCCAACACCTCGGCCGCCGAGATGGAGCCGGCCAGAGCGTATGACCCGGTGCGGGCCGACACGAGGATCACGATGCCGAGGCTGAGCATCGAGATCGGCAACCGGGCGACCAGACCGGCCCCGCTGAAGGCCATCGCCCCAGGTAGCCTCAGGATGCGGCGGTACGGATCGAGCACGGCGGCGAGCCTAGTGAGCCCGAGAGACAGGACTGGCACCCCGATGGCTGACAGCGACCCGTACGACGCGCTGCTCCTGGTGTCTTTCGGTGGGCCGGAGCGCCCTGGCGACGTGCTGCCGTTCCTGGGCAACGTCACCCGAGACCGAGGTGTGCCACCGGAGCGGCTGGCCGAGGTCGCCGCGCACTACGACGCGTTCGGTGGGCGTTCGCCGATCAACGACCAGTGCCGGGCGCTGCTGGCGGCTGTCCGGGCGCACTTCGCCTCGGTCGGGCTCACGACACCGGTCTACTGGGGCAATCGCAACTGGGACCCCTACCTGCGTGACGCCGTCGCCCAGATGGCAGCGGACGGCATCACCCGGGCCGCGTGCTTCGTCACCAGCGCGTACTCGTCGTACTCCGGCTGCCGGCAGTATCGGGAGGACCTCTTCGACGCCGCGGCGGTCGTCGAGCGCGCTGATCCGGGCCGGGCGGCGCACGTGCCGCGGCTGGACCGGCTACGGCATTACTTCAACCACCCCGGGTTCGTCGAGCCCGTCGTCGACGCCACGGTTGCAGCGCTGGAGCGGCTGCCGGCACCAGAGCGGCAGGCCGCTCGACTTGTCTTCGTGACCCATTCGATCCCCTCCGCCATGAACCTGGCCAGCGGGCGCCACGGAGGCGGCGGCGGGGAGGCGTACGTCCAGCAGCATCGCGACGTGGCGGCGGCCGTGGCCTCCCGGGTTGCGTTAGCTACGGGCGCGGACCGTGGGCGGGACCTCGCCTACTGCTCGCGGTCCGGTCCGCCGCAGGTGCCCTGGCTCGAGCCGGATGTCAACGACCACCTGCGGTCACTGCACGAAGCGGGCGTCCTGGGGGTTGTCGTGGTGCCGATCGGCTTCGTCTCCGACCACATGGAGGTGGTCTTCGACCTCGACACCGAGGCCGCGCAGACTGCTCGCCGGCTCGGGTTGGAGTTCGCCCGGGCGGCGACACCCGGCGTCGACCCGCGGTTCGTCGCCATGGTCGGTGATTTGCTGCTGGAGCGAGCCGCCGTGGAGCGGGGTGCCGCCGCAGTGCCCCGTGCGGTCATCGGCCGGCTGCCGGCCAGCTGGGACCGCTGCCCGGCCGGTTGCTGCGCGAACCCTCGGGATGCGGGGCGGCCGGCGCTGGGTGGAGCGGACCCGGTGGCCGACCCGGTGACGGATCCGGGGAGGCCGTTGCATGCCTGACCCCATGACGTCTGACGCGGCGCCGGATCTGGAGGCGCTGCTAGCGCTCGGCTTGGTGGCCGCGCGCGGCGCGGCGGCCTTGCTACGCGAGAAGCGCCCGGCCGGGCGGGTGCAGGTGGCCGCGACCAAGTCGAGCCCGACCGATGTTGTGACAGCGCTCGACACCGCCGTCGAGGGATTCGTTCGCGAGACCATCCGCGCCCAACGCCCGGGGGACGGCTTTCTCGCCGAGGAGGGTGGCGCGCAGCCGGGAACGTCGGACGTGCGCTGGGTGCTCGACCCGATCGACGGCACGGTCAACTTCGTCTACGGCATTCCGGCGTACGCGGTCTCGATCGCTGCGGAGGTGGCCGGCCGGTGCTGCGCCGGCGTCGTCCTCGACGTCGAATCCGGAGAGGAGTTCACCGCCGTGCTGGGGGCCGGCGCGTATCTCCGGCGCGGTCCGGACGAGACCGCCACGCGGCTGCGTCTGCCGCCACCGCCGGCGCTCGCCGAGGCACTGGTCGCTACGGGTTTCGGGTACGACGCGCGCCGGCGGGTCCGGCAGGCGGCTGCGGTGGCACGGCTGCTGCCCCGGGTGGGCGACATCCGGCGGATCGGCGCCGCGTCCCTCGACTTGTGCAACGTCGCCGCCGGGCGGGTCGACGCGTACGTCGAGCAGGGGCTGCAGCCCTGGGATTTGGCCGCCGGTGGGCTGATCGCCCGCGAGGCCGGCGCGGTGGTGACCGGTCTGGCCGGCGGGCAGCCGGCCGAGCGGCTGGTCGTGGCCTGTGCGCCGGCGCTGCATGCCGACTTCGGGGCACTCGTCGAGCAGTGCGGGTTCTAGGGTCTGCGAGGTGACCACCGCCGCCCGCACCGTCCTTGTCACCGGCTGCTCCAGTGGCATCGGTCGGGCCACCGTCGGGCGGTTCGCGGCTGCGGGGTGGCGGGTGCTGGCGACCGCGCGGCGGCCGGACACGATTGCCGACCTGGCGTCCGAGCGCGTCATCACCTGCCCCCTCGATGTCTGCGACGAGCAGAGCATGCGGGCGGCGGTCGAGACGTTGACCGGTCGCTGGGGTGGGGTGGACGTGCTCGTCAACAACGCCGGGTACGCGTTGCAGGCCACTGTCGAGCAGGCTGCCCTCGACGACGTACGCCGGCAGTTCGAGACGAACGTCTTCGGGTTGGTCCGGCTGACCCAGCTGGTGCTGCCCGGCATGCGCGACCGGGGCTGGGGCAGGATCGTCAACATCTCGTCGATGGGGGGCCGGCTGACCTTCCCGGGAGGCGCTTTTTACCACGCCAGCAAGCACGCCGTGGAGGCAATCAGCGACGCGCTGCGGCTCGAGGTTGCCGGCTTCGGTGTCCGGGTGGTGCTGGTCGAGCCCGGTCCGGTGCTCACCGACTTCGGCGCCACCACCGTCGGGACCATCTCGGTCGAGCCCGGCCCGTACGAAGACTTCCAGCGGCGCCTCGAGCAGCGGCTGGCCGCGGTGTACGCCGGGCGTCGCGCCACCCTTGTCTCCTCGGCCGACGACGTCGCCGCGGTGATCGTGAAGGCGGCGCAGGCTCGCCGCCCGCGGGTCCGCTACCTGGTCGGCCCGGTGGCGCGCGCGCTCGTCACGAGCCGGCGGCTGCTGCCCGACCGGGCGTTCGACGCGTTGATCCGCTCGCAGTATCCGACTCCGTGACCCCGCGGAATGCGCGGCGGGTCCGCGGTGTTGAGCGGCGTGCAACCGGATGTGACGGATGTCGCAGCGATGTCAGCCGCGGGGTGACGGAATGAACGTGGCCTCGGCGGGGCATATAGGGCACAATCTGCGCCCGCGGCTCGTTCAACATCCGGCGGCGCACGCAGCGTTCATCGCGGGTCAGGTCCCGCGGAGGAGAGTGATGGCAACCGATTACGACGCCCCTCGAAAGACCGAGGAAGAGCAGTCCGAGGACAGTATCGAGGAGCTGAAGGCCCGCCGGCACGACAAGAACTCCGGCAAGGTCGACGAGGACGAGGCGGAGGCCGCTGAGGCGTTCGAGCTGCCCGGCGCGGATCTCTCCCACGAGGAGCTGTCGGTGCAGGTGCTCCCCCGCCAGGAGGACGAGTTCACCTGCGCGTCGTGCTTCCTGGTCCACCATCGCAGCCAGCTCTCGGGCGAGCGCAACGGCATGCCGATCTGTCGCGACTGCGCGGCCTGAGACCGACCGTCAGTCCTTGGTGACGCCGGGGGTGACCTGACTCGGCGTGATGCCTGGCGGGAGCGCGCCCGTGGTGCGCACCCAGTGGTCGACCGCTCGGCGCGTCACGACGATCTTGGCCAGCTGGGACGCCGCTCCCGATAGCACCGCCCAAATGGCCGCCTCGCGCATGGTGACCTCCGGGTTCTCCGGTGTCGCCGGTGGCTTGCGCCCGGTCGCCAGCTTCCAGAAGACATTCACGACTCGGACCGACACAACACCGGCCAGCACCGTCGACAGCCGCCCGTACACCTTCCACACGGCCTTGCCCCGCTGCTTGCCCCTCGGGGCCGCACTCGCCGGTGTGCTGCGACCTGCCACGTCGTCCTCCGTCCTCGCTGCCCTAGTCCGACGCTGGGAGACTACCGGCCCGCACGGCGTTTGCGAGATCAGCGGGGTGCCGGCTGCTGAGCAGCCAGTACGGCGTCGGGTCCCGGGGGTCGGCCAGGTCCACCCGGACCCCGGTGCGTACGTACGGCCGGAGCAGGAGGTAGGCCCGAGCGTCGGCCAGCGGACCGCGTTGCAGGCGCGCCGCGTCGGCATCGAGCGGCGTCGCCCCGGCGCACAGATGGAGGGGGATGACCGCCCGGCCGGCTCGCAGCCTGCCTCCTGTCACGGTGATGCGCGCCGACCCCCAGCGCCACAACGCCGCGGCGCCCAGCGCAAAGGTGGCCAGGCCGAGGGCGAGGGCTACAGCCGGTGGCGCCGCCGGGACCACCGTCCACGAGACGGCCACACCGAACAGCCCGGCCAGCGCCCACCACGACAGCGGCGCCCCGAGGCGTTCGTCGAAGGTGGCGTTCACGCGCGCCAGCGTCCCACGAGAGGCTGCGCCGACGGTTGTAAGG
>JACCZI010000252.1 GCA_013696015.1 Nocardioidaceae bacterium | reverse complement strand
GGTCCCCGCGAACGGCCGCACCCTTGGCCTGAGCGGCCTCCCGCAACCGGGCCTGGAAGTCGCTCATCGCCTGTCGCAGGACCGGGTCGGTCGCGCCGAGGATCCGAACGGCCAGCAGACCCGCATTGCGGGCGCCGCCGATGGCGACCGTGGCGACCGGCACCCCGGCCGGCATCTGCACGATCGACAACAACGAGTCCATCCCGTCGAGGTGCTGCAGCGGCACCGGGACGCCGATCACCGGCAACGGTGTCACCGCCGCCAGCATTCCCGGCAGGTGCGCCGCACCACCGGCGCCCGCGATCACGACCCGCAACCCGCGCCGGTGCGCGGCGCGCCCGTACGCCAGCATCTCGTCCGGCATCCGGTGGGCGGACACGACGTCGGCCTCGTACGCCACGCCGAACTCCTCGAGCGCCGCGGTGGCCGCCTGCATCGTCGGCCAGTCGGAGTCCGACCCCATCACGACCCCGACCTGCAGCTCCCCGTTCACTCCCGCCCCACCCCGATCGCGACCCGCCGACCGGCGTGCTCGATTGGCGGGAAGGTGACGCCTGGCGGACGGTTCGACGTCATGTTCCCGCCATTTGCGGCATGTCGTTGCTGCTGAAGCGGTCGTTGTCGCCGGTGAACCAGGCAGCCGCGTGGCGTGCCCGTTCGAGCACGTCGTCGAGGTCGTCCCCGTACGCGGTCACGTGGCCGACCTTGCGCCCCGGGCGGACCGCCTTGCCGTACAGGTGCACCCGCACCTGCGGGTCGCGCGCCAGCACATGCGGGTAGCCGTCGTAGAGGCTGCCGACCGACCCGCCGAGCACGTTGACCATGACCGTCCAGCGCGACCGGGCCGTGGGGTCGCCGAGCGGCAGATCCAGCACGGCGCGCAGGTGGTTCTCGAACTGGCTGGTCACCGCGCCGTCGATGCTCCAGTGGCCGGTGTTGTGCGGGCGCATCGCGAGCTCGTTGACCAGCACGCCGCCGTCGCGGGTCTCGAACAGCTCAACGGCCAGCACCCCCACGACGTCGAGCTCGGCGGCGATCCGCATCGCGAGCTGCTGCGCCTCGACCGCCAGCTCCGGCTTCAGCCCGGGCGCCGGTGTGATCACCTCGACGCAGATGCCGTCGCGCTGCACCGACTCCACCACCGGGTACGCGGCGATCTGCCCGGACGGGGACCGCGCGACCAGGGCCGCCAGCTCCCGAACGAAGTCGACCCGCTCCTCGGCGAGCACCGGCGCGCCGGCTGCAAACGCGGGTTCCGCGTCGCTGTCCGACCCGACCGTCCAGACGCCCCTGCCGTCGTAACCGCCGCGGGTCGCCTTGAGCACAACGGGGTAGCCGCCTCCCGCCGCGGCGAACGCCTTCACGGCTGCGACGTCCTCGACCATGCGGTGCCGCGGCGAGGGCAGGCCTAGCTCGTCGAGGCGACGCCGCATCACCGCCTTGTCCTGGGCATGGCGCAACGCATCGGCGCTAGGGCGGCAGACGTGACCTGCGGCGACCAGTGCACGCAGGTGCTCGGTCGGCACGTGCTCATGGTCGAAGGTGATCACGTCGCACCCCTGGACCGCCCGGCGCAGCACGCTCAGGTCGCGATAGTCCGCCACGACCGGGTCGCGCACCACCTGAGCAGCCGACGCGTACGGCTCGTCGGTCACCAACCGCACCGGGACGCCGAGCCCGATCGCTGCCTGCGCCATCATGCGCGCCAGCTGACCAGCCCCCACCACCGCCACCGTGGGAGCGTCGACGCCGCGGGCGGACGCCACCTCCGCCGGGGTCGCCGTGGTCACCGCGTCAGCGTATCGGCCGGTCCGGCCGGGGCCCCGGACGGTAACCTGCGGTCAGTGTCGACCTCCACGACGACGCACCGCCACCGGCTGGTGCACGAGCTGGCTCCATTCGCCGTCATCGGTGGCATCGGCTACCTCGTGGACGTCAGCGCCTTCAACCTGCTGCGCTTCGCCGGTGACCCCGGCCTGCTCGAGGGCAAACCGCTCACCGCCAAGGCGCTGTCGGTGACCCTGGCCACCGTCGTCACCTATCTCGGCAACCGGCACTGGACGTGGCGGGACCGGCACTGGAGCGGCTTCCGCCGTGAGTACGTGGTGTTCTTCGGGCTCAACGCGGTCGGCCTGGCGATCGCGCTCGGCTGCCTGGCGACGTCGCACTATGTGCTCGGCCTCACCAGCGCGTTGGCCGACAACGTCTCGGCCAACGGCGTCGGGCTGGCGCTCGGCACCGCCTTCCGCTTCTGGGCCTATCCACGGTACGTCTTCCGCGGCGCCCCCTGATCCGGCACCGGCTCGTCAGCGCAGCTGGCTCCCGCCCAGGCTGGTGCCGTCGTCGTCGCGTCCGTCCTCTCGGGTAAAGACCAGGTCGGTGATCGTGCGGTGCATCTCCTCGATGCGCGGCACGTCGTGGAGGACCAGGCCGCCCTGCTCGCTGGCGTCGTGCACGACGAGCGTCCCGCACCCGAGCATCCGGTCGGTCAGGTTCTTCTCGAACGACACGTCATTGATGCGCTGCAGCGGGATGACCCGGCCGGACCGGGTCAGGATCCCGGTCTGGGCGATCAGTCGGCGGTTGGTCACGGTGTACGTCGAGCTGAGCCAACGGATGAACGGCAGCACGGTGAGGAACACGATCAGCAGCGCCGCCACGACGAGGACCGCGATGCGCAGGTAGCGACCGGTGTCGCCGTCGGGCGCCACCGCCAACAGGAACCCGGCGACCGCACAGGTCGCCACGAGCACCACCGCCGGCACGAGCAACGCCTTGACATGGGTGCGGACGCTGAGCACAACCTCCTCGCCGTCGGTCATGAACTTGCGTGACACCGCCACGTCCGACCCTCGCTTTCCGCTCGGCAGCCCGGGCCGATCGTGTCACGATCCGCTGCGCAGGTGTACGACATCGCCGGCGCCGACCGCCCGCGTCGTCTCACCGGTGTCGACGCGCAGCCGTCCGGCGGCGTCGATCCCCATGGCCCTCCCGACGACCGATGCGCCGTCGGGCAGTGAGACCGCCACGTCTCGGCCGAGCGTCCCGCAGCCGCGCTCGTATGCCGCTCGCAGACCCTTCGACGCGTCGCCAGCGGCGCCGCGCCACGTCGCGTAGCCGTCGCCGAGGCGGGAGAGGATGTCGACCAGCAGCGTGGTGCGGTCGAGCGGATGCGGACTGGCCAAGCAGAGTGAGGTCGCCTCCGGCACCGGCAGCTCGTGGCTGTCGAGCCAGACATTGACGCCGATGCCCACCACGGCTGCCGGGCCGTCAGGGGTGTCGACGCGTTCGACGAGGATCCCCGCGACCTTGCGGTCCTCGATGAGCACGTCGTTGGGCCATTTCAGCCGGGCCGGAACCCGCGCGACAGCGGTCAGCGACCGATGAACCGCGACCCCGGTGAGCAACGGGAGCCACGGCCAGTGGACGGCAGTGACGTCGACCGGTCGCAGCAGGGCCGAGACGGTCAGGCCCGAGCGGGCCGTAGCCTGCCAGCTGCGTCCCAGACGGCCTCGCCCGGCGACCTGGTGCTCCGCGGCCACCACGAGGCCCTCCGGGGCGCCATGGCGAGCTGCTTTCGCGACGTCGGCGTTGGTGCTCAGCGTCTGCTCCACCACCTCGACCCGGGTCCACACCGACCCGACCCCGATCAGGTCCCGCTGCAGCCGCACCGCGTCCAGCGCCTCGCGAAGCGGATGTTTAGGGGTGGCGGCTGTCATCGCGACCGCAGACCCTAACCATCCGGTGGAGTGCGCGAGGCGCGGGGCAGGCTGTAAAGCGGACGGGCAACGAACAGGGCGGCCACGACCACCAGACCGCCCACGATCCACAGGCCGAGCCGAAGTCCGCCGCCTGCCGGTGTGTACGAGACCACCAGCTCACCGAACAGGCCCGCCGGGATGACGACGGAGACGAACACGTCCGCGACCGGGTCGACGTCCAGCGGAACACCACCGAGCGTGGCTGTGTAGCCGGGGAAGTAGATGTCCCGGAACACCAGCCGGGTCTCCGTGTCACCGGCGTCCACCCGGTAGCTCTGCTGCGCGTTCTGCAGGTCGAGCGGGGACACAGCGGCCGGCCCGTCCACCTCGGTGATCCGCCCGACCACCGGCAGCTCGTCGGTGCGCTGGTAGACGGTGACGTCCTTCACCCGCTCGGACAGCTCCCACTCCGGTCCGGCCGCCCGCCGCCAGGCTCGGGTGAGCGGGCCGGGTGCGACCTGCACCTGCTCGACGCCCAGCAGGTCGATCCAGGTGCGCCCGGTGGTGGGCTCGGTCTCGGTGAGGCGCTCCGCGACCGCTGGACAGCCGTCGCCGTACCAGCCTATGCAGAGCCGCTCGTTGAAGAACCGCTGACCGACGGAGGACACGCCGTTGATCGGCCGGTACGACTCGCTCAGGCGGGTGAAGCCGTACCCGATGCCGTTGCGGTACAGCTGCTGGCGGACCTCGATGCTCTCGACGTCGTCGTCGAAGAGCGTCAGCGTCGGCACCCCGCCAACCACCCCCGGACCGGCCGTCGGGGCGGGGTCGGTCAGGCCATGGTTGTAGCCGGCGGGATAGGGGTACGTGTGCACGACCCATCCGGTCAGCAGCACGGTGGTCACCAGCGCGAAGCCGGCCGGCAGCGAGGCGGCCCGCCCCATCGCGGCCCATCGCCCGCCGGGTCCGACCAGGTGGAACAGCCCGACCAGCGCAACGACACACCCGAGCACCAGCGCCGCACTGACCAGGACGGGCGACGACGTCGGCAGCTGGCCCCAGGCCAGGAACCCCGTGGCCACGGCGGTCGAGACGGCTCCGACCACCCGGCCCCGCGTCCAGCGCGCCGGACTGTGGACGTACGCGACGACCACCAGGACGACGACACAGAGCTGGAAGCCCTCGAGGTTGCGCAGGCCCTGCCGCAGCGGACCCAGCAGCATCGGCATCTGCGTCATGAGAGCCGAGAGCAGGGTGGCGATGCCGGCGCTCAGCACGCCGGGGACGCGCCAGGTGTCCCGGGACCAGGCCACGCCCCACACCAGCACGGCGATGAACCAGCCGACGAAGAAGACCGGTGCCCCGGGGCTCTCGCCGGGGACGGTGACGTACATCGAGTGCGTCGGGGACGCGACGCTCAGCAGGTCGGCGAAGTTGGGCCGCCAGCGGCCGTCGTCGGCGATCGCGGTGGTGCGGACCGTGTACTCGTACGCCATCAAAATCGGCACTGCGACGGTCGCCCCCGCGAGCGCTCCTCCCAACGCGGCCAGCACGCGGCTGACGAGCGAGCGGAGCCAGAGCCGCGACTCGTCGGCGCCTCGGTCGCGTGGCCGCCGGAGGACCTCCTCCGCGACCAGGCCGATGCCGATGAAGGCGACGGCCAACCAGGTGAACGGCCAGCCGGTCGCCACCAGCAGGTAGCCGAAGACAGCAAGCCCCGCGAGCGACCACCGGCTCCCCCGGCGGCCGTACCAGGACCGCCACCACCACGGGATCCACACCAGGCTGCCCATCGCCGAGATCCAGCTGGGCGCGAGCTGGTAGAGCGTGTAGCCGGCGAGGGCGACGCCGACCGCACCCGCGGCCGCCCACCACCCCGGCACCCGGAGCCGAAGCAGCAGCGCACACATGCCGGCGCACAGCACCGCAAGGAGCGTGACCGACCACAGTGTCGCCGCCAGCAGCAGGTTGTCGATGCGGCTCAGTGCCATGGCGAGCAGGAGCTGGAACGGGTCGTAGAGGCCGTACTGCAGGTTGAGCGCGTAGTTGCCGGCGGCGGCCAGGTCGGGGTCGATGACGGGGAACTCGCCGTCGAGCAGCCGTCGCCCGATGTCGCGCATCGCCGGAAGGAACATGGCCTGCTTGTCGCCGCTGAGGAAGAACCGGGGCTCGACAAGACGCACCAGGCCGATCGCGACGCCGAGACCGACCAGCGAGACGCCGACCCAGCGGCCGGTCGGGCCATCGGGGAGCTCACGATCGGCGGGCTGCGGCGCGGTCCGTGTCTCGACGACGCGTCCCCCAGCACGCTCGGAGACCTGCTGAACCCCCATCACGCCGAGGATAATGGGCGACGCCCAACAGCCGCCGGATGCGAGCCGCCGCGCGGCTACCCTCGTGACCGTGACACATCCTGCAGCGCAGGACCCGCTGGCGACCGAGGTCCCCGACGACATCGACGTCCACACGACGGCCGGCAAGATCGCCGACCTCGACCGTCGGCTCGACGCGGCGATCCACGCGGGGTCCGAGCGCGCGGTCGAGAAGCAGCATGCCCGCGGCAAGCTCACGGCGCGGGAGCGGGTCGGCCTGTTGCTCGACGAGGGGTCGTTCGTGGAGATCGACGAGCTGGCCCGGCACCGCAGCACCGCCTTCGGGCTCGAGGACAGGCGCCCGTACGGCGACGGTGTGGTGACCGGGTACGGCACCGTCGACGGTCGCCAGGTGTGCGTCTTCGCACAGGACTTCACCGTGTTCGGCGGCAGCCTCGGCGAGGTGTACGGGGAGAAGATCTGCAAGGTCATGGACCTCGCGATGAAGACGGGCTGCCCGGTGGTCGGGATCAACGAGGGCGCCGGCGCCCGGATCCAGGAGGGTGTCGTCTCGCTCGGGCTCTACGGTGAGATCTTCCGGCGCAACGTGCACGCCTCCGGGGTGATCCCTCAGATCTCGCTGATCATGGGCGCCTGCGCCGGCGGCCACGTGTACTCCCCCGCGGTCACCGACTTCACGGTGATGGTCGACCAGACCTCGCACATGTTCATCACCGGTCCGGACGTCATCAAGACCGTCACCGGGGAGGACGTCACGTTCGAGGAGCTGGGCGGCGCCCGCACGCACAACACCAAGAGCGGCAACGCGCACTACATGGGCGCCGACGAGGCGGACGCGCTCGACTACGTGAAGGCGCTGCTGGGCTACCTGCCGAGCAACAACCTCGACGGGCCGCCGACGTACGAGTGCCTGGCCGGCCTCGAGGTCACCGACACCGACCGGGCACTCGACGTCCTGATCCCGGACTCGCCGAACCAGCCGTACGACATCCACATCGCGATCGAGTCGGTGCTCGACGACGCCGAGTTTCTCGAGGTGCATGCGATGTTCGCGCCAAACATCGTGGTCGGTTTCGGCCGGGTCGAGGGTTGCAGCGTCGGCGTCGTCGCCAACCAGCCGATGCAGTACGCCGGGACGCTCGACATCGACGCCAGCGAGAAGGCGGCGCGCTTCGTGCGCACCTGCGACGCGTTCAACGTGCCTGTGCTGACGTTCGTCGACGTCCCGGGGTTCCTGCCGGGCACCGACCAGGAGTGGAACGGCATCATCCGCCGGGGCGCCAAGCTGATCTACGCCTACGCCGAGGCGACCGTCCCCTTGGTCACGGTCATCACCCGCAAGGCCTACGGAGGCGCGTACGACGTGATGGGGTCCAAGCACCTCGGCGCAGACGTCAACCTCGCCTGGCCCACCGCCCAGATCGCGGTGATGGGGGCGCAGGGCGCGGTCAACATCCTGTACCGCGGTGAGCTCGCGGAGGCGGCGGACCCGGAGGCTCGCCGCGCCGAGCTCATCGTGGAGTACGAGGACACGCTGGCCAACCCCTACGTCGCCGCCGAGCGCGGCTACGTCGATGCGGTCATCGCGCCGCACGAGACGCGAGCCGAGGTGGTACGCGCGCTGCGGCTGCTGCGGAACAAGCGTGAGACGCTGCCGCCGAAGAAGCACGGGAACATCCCGCTGTGAGCGTCGGGCCTGAGGTGGGGCCACCGCTGCTGCGCGTCGTGCACGGCTCGCCGTCTCCTGAGGAGCTCGCTGCGCTGGTGACCGTTGTCGCCGCCCGACGTGCGGCAGCCAGGGTTCGTACGACGCCGGCGCCGCGCGGCAGGTGGGGGCATCCCACGAGCCTGGTGCGCGCGCCGCTGCGGCCGGAGTTTCAGCCCTCGGTGTTCCGCAGCTCGTAGATTGCCACGTCGAGGTTGCGGAACCGCAGGTCGGCGAGCCGGCCCAGCCGCGCGGAGATCGCGGTCGCGCGGCCGTCGGCGAAGATCCATCGGGCGTCGTAGTCGCGTTGCAGCCGCTGGAGGATCTGCGGGGTGGGTTGTCGAACCGCCCCGAGACTCAGCCGGAGACGCTCCGGCCACGGGGTCGGGGAGCGCCGGTACGAGATCCCGGCCTCGGAGGACTCGGTCAGATTGCGGGCCGTGTAGGCCCAGCCCCCGAGCACCAGCCGCCGGCCGGTCAAGGCCGAGACCCAGAACGCTTCATGAACACAGCCGGGCTGGTATGCAGCCGGGGAGCAGAACACGTTCGTCACCACGACGTCGTCGGTGTCAGCGTGTGACTTCAGCCAGAGCGCCGCCGCCTGCTCCGCGCGACTCAGGTACTGCCGTTGGGAGGGCTCCGCCGAGGGCGGGTCCGCGGTGTAGCGCAGCGCACTCGCGGACTCGACAACCGCACCCGGAACCGCCGCGGCCAGCAGAAAGGCCGCCACCAGAACCACCGTCGCCGGCCGGTGGGCTGAGGGCGAGATCCGGCGTCGGGCCAGGGGCGAGGGCGGCCAGCAACACTGCGGCGACCACGCCCAGCGGGACGAGCAACACCGCCACGACGGTGCCCACGCTCTGGGGGTCGAGGGACGGGAGAGCGATGCGTAGCAGAGCGGCGGTGGTCACCCCTGCTGTCACCATGACCAGCAACGCCCGCCGGTGCCGGAAGTCGAGGCTGCCCTCCGGGAGCCGCCGGGCGAGCAACGCGACCGTGGCCACCGCGCCCAGTGACTCGACGGTGCGCAAGAAGTAGATCTGACTGAACTGGACGTGCGACAGCACGAACGTGGCGACGAAGCCGCCGAGGACGCAGCCGGCGACCCACCACGACACCGGGTCCCGTCGTCCGTCCGGGGTCAACGGCTCGGCCAGGCTGAGGAGTCGTGGCAGCTCGGTGCTCGCGAACCACACGATGAACGCCAGGGCCAGCAGCCACAATGACAGGTCGGCGCCGTCGAGCCCGCCCACCAGCCAACCGCCGCTGGCCGGGAGCGAGGTGTCACCTGTGAGCTGCTCGAAGCTGCCGTACATCTTCAGCAGCCCCCACAGCTGCAGCCGGCTTCCCCCGGTGCTGCCGGTGACGACCAGCGTCGCGAGCGGAAGCAAGGCGACGGTGACGCCGGCAAGTGCCACCAGGCGCCAGGGCGTCCGGCCCTCGACCCGCCATGCCACCAGGCCAGCCACGAGCGTCCCCGCCAGCACCACCGGCAGGATGGTCGGCTTGGTTCCGGCGCCGAGCGCCAACAGCAGCGCCATGACCACCCAGGTGCTGCGGGTGTGAACGCCGCGGACGATGTCGCTGACCGGGCCGACGATCGCGAGCATCACAACCACGGCCAGGCAGCTGGTGTGGCTCTGCAACAGGAAGCCGCTGCTGTAGCCGAAGGCAAGGTACGGCCAGCCGGTCAGGAACAGCGTGACCGGGACGACTCCCACGACGGCCGCGGCGAGCGGACCGGCCCACCAGCGGCCGCTGAGCCGGTCGGCGACTGCGCCCGCGACGAGCAGGAACGTCACCAACATCGGGATGATCCACAGGTGCAGCACGATCTGCTGCGCCGGCACGCCGCTCAGCTGTTGGGTGGCGGCCATGTGCGCCTCGACGAACCAGTGGTAGCGCAACGGCTCCCCCGCCACGCTCGGGTCCTGCGGCCGCCAGGTGCGGGACAGCTCCTCGACCGCCGAGAGGTGGTACCAGAGGTCGCGGAAGTACGAGTGCGGCTCGGGCGGCAGCGGGAACACCCGCAGCGAGGTGAGCAGGCGCACTAGTGCAACCCCGCAGACAGCGGCCATCCCCACGTGCCACCCGACCGGAGTCGGGGATCCGTCCGCCGCCAGCTGCGACCGCCAGTGCGCCCGCAGCCGTGGGATCGCGGTGAAGGCGGTGATGACGCCGACCGGCCAGAGCCAGATCAGCCATGGCTGCCCGACCATCATGCCGACCAGCCAGGCCAGCAACAGCCATCCGATGCCAGTGGCCGCGCCGAACCCCACGTCCTGCGGCACGGTGCGAGACCCCGCCAGCGCACGCCACATCAAGACACCGGGCACCAGCGTCGAGATCAACCACACCCCGAGATAGATCACGCTGGTGTCGAGCGGGTCACCCGCCGCCAGGGCCACCACGACGCACGCCCCGGCGAGCGCCGGCCACACCAGCGCCGGAGCACCCACCGACCGTTGCCTCAGGCGTCCGGGATACTGAACTGCACCGGGCGCACGATCTCGTGCTTCTCGGCGAGCTCTCGGCTCACCCGCGCCGAGTCGTCCGGACCAGGGTCGTATCCAAGGATGATCTCGACCACCTGGAGCAGGTGGCGGTCCGGGGTGAGGAAGGGATGGACGAGCGGCAGCAGCTCATCGACGACCGCTTGGAGATGCCGCTCTCCCTGGTGGACGGGTACGACAACCGAGATGCCATGCGGGGATCCGTGCGTCATGTCGTCGGTCATCACGCCCGACGACTATAGTCGCCGAGCCAGGCAGGCCCGCTCAGACATGCGAGGACGATGCCACTCTTCCCACCGGCACCGGACCGCCCCTCCG